>JBFWWA010000145.1:0-9278 GCA_050246455.1 Planctomycetaceae bacterium | reverse complement strand
GCACGGATCGACACTGGGACAGATCGTTTACCCGAAGGGTCAGCCGCTGCATGTCGAGGGTATGGACAAGCCGATTATGGTTTACGAGAAGCAGGTCGCGATTCGCGGCACGCTGACGGTGCCGAAAGATGCTGCGGGGAAAACCGAAGAGTTCGAGCTCGTCGTTCACTACCAGGCCTGCAACGACAAGGAATGCAAAGCGCCGACGAAAGTGAAGCTTAACGGCAAGGTGCTCGTCGCCGTCCCCGGCGAACCGATCAAATCCGTCAACAAGAATGTCTTTGGAAAGGGAACGGAGGTAAGGTGACGGGACCGTGACCCCCGTTTCCCGAACCCTGGCTCCGCAATCGCCATGTCTCGACCCGACCGACGCTACGTGGAACATACCTTCGTGAAAACGAAGATTATCGCCACTGTCGGTCCCGCCTCCGGGTCGATCGCCATGTTGCGGCAGCTTGTCACCGCGGGAGTGGATCTCTTCCGACTCAACTTTGCGCATGGCGAACACGCCTGGCTCGCGGAGGTCGTCGCGTCGATTCGGACGATCTCGGCGGAGTTTGGCAAGCCGATCGGAATCCTCGGTGACCTTTCCGGCCCGAAGATTCGACTTGGCATCCTTCCTGACGAAGGCTTCTGCTGCCAGCAGGGAGGACGATTCGAGTTCGTCCGCGAGCCCGATCCCGACGATCCGACGAAGCTGACGTGCACCTACGAGGCGCTGATCGACGACTTGCGCGTCGGTGACCGCGTGCTGCTGGCAGACGGCATCGTCGCTCTTCGCGTTGCAGAAAAGCCGGCGACCAACGATCGGCTCGTCTGCATCTGCGAACAATCCGGCTGCATCCGCTCCAAGCAGGGAGTCAATGTTCCCGGAGCGGCGCTCAAGGTTCCATCTCTCACGGAGAAGGACCTCGAAGACCTCACCTGGGCGGTCGAGAACCGGCTCGATTACGTCGGGCTGAGCTTCGTCCGCAGCGCCGGCGACATCGAACTCCTCCGGAACGAGATTCAGGCACGCAACCCGATCGTTCCCCCCGCGATCGTCGCGAAGATCGAAAAAATGGAAGCGGTGAGCGATCTCGAAACGATCCTCGAGCAGACCGATGCGGTCATGGTCGCGCGAGGAGATCTCGGCGTCGAAGTCGATATCGCGCACGTTCCGGCCCTGCAGAAGCGGATCATCCGCGCCTGTAATCAGCACGGCGTGCCGGTCATTACCGCCACCCAAATGCTCGACAGCATGCAGACCAATGAGCTCCCCACGCGCGCCGAGGCCAGCGACGTCGCAAACGCCGTGCTCGACGGCAGCGATGCCGTGATGCTCTCGGGCGAGACTGCCATCGGCAAGCATCCCGTGACGGCGGTCTCGATGATGAGCCGCATCGTCATGGAAGCGGAACGGCTCGTCCGTCCCGTCGCCGCTGCGGAGAATCGGGGTGGATCGCGCAACCGGGCGAAGCTGGCGACGGAAGCGATCACGCTCGGCGCCGGTACGGCCGCCGAGTTCCTCGATGCGGACCTGATCGTCGTTGCGACACGAAGCGGCAAGACGGCCATGGCGCTCTCGAATCAGCGGAGTACGATGCCGATCCTCGCGCTCAGCGACTCACCGGAAACGACGCGCCGCATGTGCCTGTACTGGGGCGTCACCCCGGTCGAAACCGACGTTGTCCGGCAGGCTCCCAAGGCCATGCTCCGTTTCATCACCGACTGGGGAAAACGGGCGCAGGTCGTCAGTCCCGGAAGCCGCGTCGTGCTCGTCGGCAGCACCGACTGGAACTCCGAGACGAAAGACCTGCTCCTCGTGCACGTCGTCCCCGGTTGAAGCGCCGATCGCTTGCGATCACGCGAGAACGCCGCGCCGCTGCGCGGAGCAACTCCCGAAGCGAAGGTCAGTTTCGCAGGCTTTGCAGCGGAGCCGGGAGTCGCCCGGCGTGGCGAATGAAGCGGCCGCTCGAGCCGGCCGCGTGCACCGGCAGCACGACCGATTCGCCGAAGAGGCCGCCGAATGAAATGCGATCCCCCGCCTTCTTTCCGGGCGCGGGGATCAATCGGACCGCCGTCGTCTTGTTGTTGAAGACGCCGATGGCAATCTCGTCGGCGATGATTCCTGCAAGCGTTTCCGCATCGGTGTCTCCCGGCAGCGGAATCATGTCGAGACCGACGGAGCAGACGCTCGTCATCGCTTCGAGCTTCTCGAGCGTGAGATGTCCCGCTTCGACCGCGGCCGCAAGCGTCGAATCCTCCATCACGGGAATGAACGCGCCGGAAAGACCGCCGACCGACGATGATGCAAAGAGACCCCCCTTTTTGACGGCGTCGTTGAGGAGTGCGACGGCCGCCGTGGTTCCCGGCGCGCCGATCCGCTCAATTCCCATCAGCAGGAGAATCTCGCCGATGCTGTCGCCGACTTTCGGTGTCGGCGCAAGCGAGAGATCGAGCGCACCGAAGGCGACGCCGAGCCGCGCTGCCACTTCGCGGCCAATAAGCTCCCCGACGCGCGTGACGCGGAAGGCGGTCGATTTGATCTCTTCCGCAATATCGTTGAGAGTGCAGTCGGGGACCGCTTCCTTGAGCCGCTCCAGGGCGCGCTTCACCACGCCGGGGCCGCTGACGCCGATGTGAATGACCGTATCGGGCGCCCCTTCGCCCAGAAACGACCCCGCCATGAACGGGTTGTCTTCCGGAGCGTTCGCGAAGATCACCAGCTTGGCACAGCCGAACCCGTTCTGGGCCGCGCTCGCCTGCGCGATCTCGCGCAGCTTCCGGCCGAGCAGTCCGACAGCCGTCATGTTGATTCCCGCTCGCGTCGTCGCGACGTTGACCGAGGCGCAAACACGCTGCGTCGTCGAGAGCACTTCCGGAAGGCTTTCGATGAGGTTGTTGGCCGCATCGGTGAGACCGCCGTGCACCATCGCCGAGTAGCCGCCGATCAGGTCGACGCCGACTTCAGCCGCTGCGGCATCGAGCGTGCGTGCAATCTGAACCATCTCGGCCGATGTCAGTCCATCGGCGACCCGCGCAATCGGTGTGACCGAAATCCGGCGATTGACGATCGGAATGCCATAGCGCGCAGAGACGGTCTTGCAGGTCTCGCGCAGATGTTCCGCGGCGCTCAGAATGCGTGTACGGATCAATTCGCAGACGCGGGCCACGTCTCGATCGGCACAGCCGGCGAGATTGATTCCCATCGTCACCGTGCGGACGTCGAGGTTCTCCTGCTTGACCATTCGCAGGGTCGAGAGAATGTCATCAGTCTGCGGCATTACCAAACGACCTTTGCGGCATCTCGACGGGGCGGGAGGAACAGCGTTCCTGTTCGGGACCGGTTTTTCGTTACTGTGCGGCTCTCACGCGAAGTCAGCTCGGTTCGAGGGCGCTCGCGGCGTCGATTCGTCGCAGCCGGCTCCGGACGCGGACGGGACGCGGGTCGTTCGTGGCTACAAAGATATCTTCGTGCTGCAGTGCAGCCGACAGGCCGACACTGCTCCCCAGATCTTCGAGCTCGCGCTGCAGCTTGAGCGTGTCGACACCTGACGGGACCGCCAGCTCCATGATCATCACAAACGACCGGTCGTCCCCTCGTTTTGCGTAGAGATCTGTGATGTCGATGCCGTCCTGGGCGAGGCGTGCGGAAATCTGCCGGATCATGCCGGGGCGATCTTCGCCCACGGCCGTCAGGAAGTACTTCTCGATTGTCCCGCTGCCGGCAGTTTCCGGCTCCTGAGCCGGGTCTTTCAGGCTGACTTCGATTCCGAAGGGGCGGCAGAACCCGCGAATGTGTTCGACGATGACCTGAGGATCGCGATGGTCGGGAAACTCCGCCGCCATGATGATCGTAAAAAACTTCTGCATGACCGTCTGGCTGACTTCCTGCAGATCCCCCCCAAGTTCCGTCATGGCCGTGGTCACGGCCGAGAGGATTCCAACGCGATTGGCGGCCATCAGCGTGATGATGTATTTTCTCGCCATGAGTTCATCGCCTCCATCTGCTCGGTTCAGCGGAAACCGCGCTTGAGCGCAACCCCGTTATTGTCGCAACTCAGATCCCGATCTGCCAGCAGCCAATCCGCCCGATCGAACAAAAAAACGTGCCTGCCGGGAGGACGGACCGCATCACTTCCTCACAAGAAAACCCGCGCCGCGACGAATGAGTTCGAGTACACTGCAGAATGCAGGGGCATCCCCCAGTTTCTCCGCGTCTGAAAAACATCAACATTCAGGGCACCGATGGCGCGAATTGTCTCGCTGATCGTCCTTATTCTGCTCATCCTGTTTCTGGGGATGACGTTCTTTCGCGTCGTTGCGCCCTTTCTGCTGCCGCTGTTTATCGCGGGAATTGTCGCAACACTCTGCCAGCCCCTTTTCCGCTATTTTCTGCAGAAAACACGCGACAGGCCGCGCATTGCCGCCGGACTCACCACCACAACGATCCTCCTCGGATTCATGGTGCCGGCATCCATCGGCACCCTCATTGCCGCCCTGCAGCTCGGCTCGCTGACGTCGAATACCGTCGCCAATCCGCAATGGAGAGCCGACGCGCGCATCAAACTGACCGAGTATGCCAGCAGGAGTGCCGAGCGGCTTGCTCCTTATGTCTCCGGAACGAACATCCGGGAAATCTCGGATCCGGCCCAGCGGGAAAAGGCGGTCACCGAGCTGACCGACCAGATCTCTCTGGGGATCGATAACATCATCCGCGACATCAAGCAGAAGACGATTGGAACCGTCGGTGCCGCGGCCGGTGTCGCCGGGGCGGCCGCCGGTGTGGCGGCCGGATTCCTCGGCACCGCGGCGTCGCTCCTCATACAGGGAATGATTTTCATTGTCGCACTCTATTATTTTCTGGCCGACGGGCCGGCGCTGCTTGCCGCTTCGTCGAGCCTGATTCCACTGCATGCGGAATATCAACGCCAGCTTCTCCGGCGATTCGAACAGGTCGTGCGGGCGGTGATCCTCTCGACGTTTCTGGCGGCTCTCGCGCAAGGCTTTCTGACTGCCGGGGCAATGTGGATCGTCGGGTTCCGACATTTCTTCGTGATTCTGATGATCTCAACGCTCTCCTCCCTTATTCCCCTCGTCGGAACGTGGGTGATCTGGGGACCGGCGGCGGTGTGGCTGGCGATCAACGGTTCCTACGGCCCGGCGCTCTTCCTGTTTGTGTTCGGCGCCGCGGTCATCGGAATGATGGACAACGTGATCCGCACCTGGGTTCTCCAGAGCGATGCCCAATTGCATCCGCTGCTCGCATTTGTGAGCGTGCTGGGCGCAATCCAGATCATGGGTTTGTGGGGCGTTTTCGTCGGGCCGGTTGTTGCGTCATGCCTGCACGCGCTGGTCAAGATTTTCAACATCGAGGTGCAGGAGCTCTCGAAAGAACGCTTCGCCCTCCCCGGAATCGAGAACGCGGAAAAAGGTGCGTCTGACGTAAAGGTCGCGCCCCCCGTCATGCCGACACCGGACTCCGTCAAGTCGGAGCCAATTGCCTCATCTGAGAAAGCTCCCGCCGGCAAGACCGGCGCGTGATGCCATCGATTCGCCGTTCGTTCGATCGCTGCTCGAATTCAACTGCTGACACACCCACCGGAATTTCATCCGAGGAGAACCTGCAATGCCGACGCTCCTTCGATCGCTCTTTCTCGCTGTCTGCGTATTCGCCCCTTCCAGCGCCGTATTGGCCGGCGCGCAGGACGGACGGCTTGACATCTACTTCATCGATGTGGAAGGAGGGGCGGCAACTCTCTTCGTCACTCCGGCCGGGGAATCGCTGCTGATCGATTCGGGTTACCCCGACAACAACGGCCGCGATCGGGATCGCATCCTCAAGGTGGTGCGCGAAGTTGCCGGGCTTGACCACATCGATCACGCGGCAGTCTCGCATTGGCATCTCGATCATTTCGGCAATCACGCCGCGCTGGCGTCGCAGATCAAGATCAGGAACTTCTGGGATCGCGGCATTCCGGACATGCTCGCGGAAGATCCGAAATTCCCTGAGCGGAGCGCCGATTACCGCCGCGCCGCGGAGAATCAGTCGAAAAAACTTTCCGCCGGCGACTCGCTGCCGCTCAAGCCGGGAAAGACCCCGCTGTCGCTCAAGATCGTCACCGCCAGCGGTGAAGTGATTCCGAACGAAGGCCCCGCCAATCCGCACGTCAATGCGGCGAAGCCTCAGCCGAAAGATGAAAGCGACAACGCGCAAAGCCTCAGCTTTCTGCTCCAGTTCGGAAAGTTCAAATTCCTCTGCTGCGGCGACCTGACCTGGAACGTGGAGGCGAAGCTCGTCACACCGAACAACCCGATCGGCCAGATCGATCTGTTCATGGTGACGCACCACGGACTGTCCGCGAGCAACAATCCGGTCCTCGTGCTCGCCATCGATCCGCGCGTGACCGTCATGTGCAACGGCCCGACGAAAGGGGGAGAGCTGCTCACAATGGAGACGCTCAGGAAAGTGAAGTCGCTCCAGGCGTCCTACCAGCTTCACCGCAGTGTCAAACTCAAGGCGGACCAGCAGACCACGAAGGAGCTGATCGCGAACGACCAGGAAACCGCCGGCTGCCAGGGAGTGTTCGTGAAGGCATCGGTTGCAGCTGACGGGAACAGCTACACCGTGCAGATCGGCGCTGAGGGTTCTCCGCGGACGTTCCAGACGCGGTGAACAATCGAAATAAAAAAGCAGGTGTGCCGATCCGATTTCGGCGCACCTGCTTTTCATTGATATCGAGCGGAGCTAATTCCCTTGCGGCGGGACGCTCGCCTGGCCTTTGAGAGGCGGATTGCTGCCGCCGCGCCGGGCGGCGTGATGCTCGAGGTCGCGGAAAAGCTTCGCAATATCGCGATGGACGGCCTGCGTCTGGCAGACGATAAGCCCGTCGCTGATCGGAATGATCGCGCCGCCACCGCTCTCTTTGGCTTCCTTGTCTTTCGACCTCCACTGGGCATTGGAGCTTGCCAGGAGGATCGCTTCTTCGAGCGTCCGCGATTCGAACCCGGATCCCTTGAGCGAACGCGTATCGTAGACTCGCGTTTCATAGGTGTCGTTCGCTCGATCGATCGTAGTGATCTTCACCACTTCGTCTTCAACAAGGTAAGTCAACTGCAGCGGCTTCAGGATGATGCTGAGCGCGCTGTCGAGTGTCACGTCACTCAGCGTCTGGTTGAGCGGATGGTCGGCAGCCACAGCTTGCTCTTCGAGCTTTGGAACCTCGATGAGGAACGGCAACTGGTGCTGAGCCGCCAGAAACTGCATCGCTTCGGTGAGCGGTGTGTCGGTAAAATTGCAACGAGTCGTCTCCTGGACGATCTTCGCCTCGATCATCTCGCGCACCTCCGTCGGGCTCTTGGCGGCGCGAGGCGCTTCCGGCTTGGGTTGTGAATCGTTGGCAGCGGCCGCGGGTTCATTCTGCGCGAGGAGCGGGCCGGCGATGAGGATCACTCCTGCCATCGCCACGGCGATCAAGATCAATAATCCGGAACGCGTTAACCTGTTAGCGACCAATGACCGCGACATGGCTGACTCCTTCTCGACCCGGGACATGGGAGAAGATCGACATTGCGGAGAATTCCACACGCCGGTCAGCATAACGCTGCCAGGGTCAAAGTGCAAAAAAATTCGCACTCGAACTGGCTGCAGGTGGTCAGGCTTCGGGTTTCCTCTGGGACGGGGAAGTCAGCGGACAGAATGGGCAACCCGGATGACGCCTCTCTCTCCGCGCGGGGGCGAGCGATCGATTACGGCTGCTCGATCTGGCCCGGTTCGCTCCCCGGACCCGATGTGAACTGAACCCCGTTCTCCGCCGCGGAATCGGCCGGCGGATAGAAGGCGACGTTCGTGGGGAGCTCAGTGGGGGTGAATGGGCCTCGCAGAGTCGACTTCCGGATTTCCGACTTGATGCTGCCATTCTGATAAGGGCCGACGCCGAAGACGAACCAGTTGTTGTCGTTCGACTGAGCAAGCGAGACGCCCCCTTCGCCGAGGAGCTGCATCGTTTTGGCATCATACGCCACGAGGGCAATCTTCGCGGTGCCCGATTGATGCAGCCGCTGAACCAGGCGAACTTCCGGTAACGTCACCATGCCCGGAAGGGCGATTTCCGGAATGCCGACGAATGCGTCCGAAGTATCGGTACCGACGCCGCCGCTGCGGACCTCAACCACGACATCCGCCTCTTCCGGTTTCGCGACAAGGCGCCCGCCCGCTCGGGCGATACGATGCCGGACTGATCCGATGACGTACGGCTTGTCGACGCAGTCGATGTACTTCTCTTCGACCAGCACCTTCTGGCCGCTGAATGCCTGGAAATCGACCTTGTCGAGCGCCTGGTCCACGGAGTTCGAGATCAGGAGCTGCTCGACTCCGGTGCGCGCAGTGGACGACGATTTCGTCGACGTGCATCCGACCAGCGAGAATCCGACAACCAGCGCGAGGGCGAGTCGATATCGATCCATAGTTCAATCAGAAATTGGATGAGAGAAAATCGGTGCGGAGCGCCGGTGGACGCAGGTGCGTCCCGCGACGCGGAATCGGCGGTTTCGCATTTTCAAAGATCGGGTCGCCGGCCCGCAGAATCCACAAAATCGTCAAACTTTGTGAATTCCGTTTTGTCCGCGACGGTTCGGGTGGCACGCGTTGCCAAGGGCGTGGTCTTCGCGCAACCACACCACGCCCTTCACAGGCTCAGGGCGTGCCACCCGAGTCTTTCGGCAATGGTGAGACAGGGTGAGGGTCAATTCCCTCTTTTTCCCTCTCGTCCATCGACCTGCGAGATTTTTCTTCCGCAGTTTTCCGGGCTTGCTGCCTCTGCTGCTGCGTTCCCCGGGGGCGCTCGAAGTCTCAATTGCGCAGCAGATTGTGCCGCAGCTTATTGCGGCAGAATTCGCCGATCGGCGATGCGCGACGACCTGGTTTTCTGGACCTTTCCGGCAAAATCTTGCGATTCGCACATCGAGTGAATCGCGTGTCGCAGCAAGGAGTTGCGCTCGCCGTCCGGTGCGCAAGATGCGCGCGAATCGGAATCTATCGGCATTCGGACGGTACGGGCTTGACCAAAAAAAAAGATTCCGATAAACATCCCGCCACACGCGACGGGTATCTCCGCAAGAGTCACATCAAACACCCGTCGTGTCACCCGTCAGTTCTCACGTCGACCCCTCCTTCTCCAACTCGATTCTGGCAGGAAGGTGCACATGTCCCTCAACATGGCTCGTGTGATTCCATTATTGGGATCGCTGCTTCTGACAATGACTGCGCCGGCTCAGGCTCAGTACTTCGGTAACCC
>JBFWWA010000144.1:0-9357 GCA_050246455.1 Planctomycetaceae bacterium | reverse complement strand
TTCCTTCGGCGGCGACATCACAACCGTGGGCTTCTGGAACCGCAGCCTCGACATCGTCGAACAGCGCGTGCGGAAGTTTCTTGAACTGGCAGGGTAGTGCCGGGACGCGCGCCATCCCAAGCTGACGACTCGTCGTCGGGAACGGTGGGGTTGCGAATTCAGGATTGCGAATCGAAAAGTCCTGTGTTTTCGTCCCGTGTTCTGACAGGGGCGTTTTCTGATACACGGCGATCCGGTAGCCGCTTCTGCCCGTCGTTGACTGCCGTGCGCGGCCCGTTTACAGTGAAGGGACGGGCCGTTTTTCCTTGCTTCGGAGCCCTCGACGGCATGCTCGCGAAACGCATTATTCCCTGTCTGGATGTCCACGGCGGGCGGGTTGTGAAGGGAGTCAACTTTCTCAATCTTCGCGACGCCGGCGATCCGGTTGACGTCGCCGCCCGCTATGAAGAGGAAGGGGCCGACGAGCTCGTCTTCCTCGATATCACCGCCAGTCACGAAGAGCGGGCGATCATGCTCGACGTCGTCAAGCGGACGTCGGAAATGGTCTTCATGCCCCTGACAGTGGGGGGCGGCATCCGCAATCTCGACGACATCCGCGAACTGCTGAAAGCGGGCTGCGACAAGGTGTCGATCAACTCGGCGGCGGTTCGCAACCCGGAGTTTGTCCGTGAGGCGGCCCTCAGGTTCGGCAGCCAGTGCATCGTCGTCAACATTGATCCGAAGCGCGTGCAGAAGGACGGCCGGGAATTCTGGGACGTTCATATCAACGGCGGCCGCGTACCGACCGGGCTTCAGGCGGTCGAATGGGCGCGCGAAGTCGAAAAACTCGGCGCCGGCGAGATCGTGCTGACATCCATGGATGCCGACGGCACGCAGGACGGCTACGACATTGAAATCACGAAGGCGGTGGCGGAAGCGGTCACCATACCAGTTGTCGCCAGCGGCGGGGCCGGCAGCCCCGAGCATCTCTACAAGGTGCTGACCGAAGGGAAGGCGAGCGCGGCTCTGGCGGCGAGCATCTTCCACTACGGCACGTATACAATAGAGGGGACGAAGGAGTACCTGGCGGAGCGGGGCGTGCCGGTGAGGACCTGCTCGCTCATCGCTTGAGGGCAACGCCGGGAGCCTTTGCACCCACTCTCGAACAAGTTCGACCGAATTCACGGAATCAGGACGAGAAACAAACATGGCCACGGTGAGCGAACCGGGAAGTCCGAGCATCAGCGTCGAGCCGCGCGACTTCGAGATCAACAAGATCTTCCGCCAGCTGATCAAGCACAAAGGTTCCGACCTCCACATGCAGGTCGGCAAGGCTCCCATTCTGCGCGTTCGCGGCACGCTGCGCGAGCTGCAGATGGAGCCGATCAGTAAAGAGAAGATGTTCGAGCTGTTCGACCCGATGCTCGACGACCGAAACCGGCGGATCTATCAGGAAGAAGGGGGCTGCGACTTTTCGTACGTCGTCAACTACGAGGGGGAGCCGTGGCGGTTCCGCGTCAATCTGCTGATGCAGCTCGGCAACCCCGGAATGGTTTCGCGTAAAGTCGAGCGCTTCATTCCCGACTTCGCGGGGCTGAACCTTCCCCCCATCGTCGAGCAGCTCTGCAAGTTCGACCAGGGAATGGTGCTTCTAGCCGGCGTGACCGGCTCCGGAAAAAGTACGACGATCGCCAGCATGTTGAACTGGATCAATCACAACATGCGGAAGCACATTCTCACGATCGAAGACCCGATTGAATTCGTTTACCAGCCCGACAAATGCCTCATCAACCAGCGCGAGATCGGTCTCGACGTGAAAGACTTCAAGATTGCGATGAAGCACGCCGTCCGCGAAGACCCGGACATCATGCTGGTCGGTGAGATGCGCGATATGGAAACGTTCGAGACCGCCATGCACGCGGCGGAAACCGGGCACCTCGTCTTCGGAACGATTCACGCGTCGAGCGCCCCGTCGACGATCGGACGTATTCTCGACCTCTTCCCGCAGGAAATGCACAAAGCGCTCCGCGGTTCGATGGACTTCAACATGCGGGCCATCATCGCGCAAAAGCTGTTACGAACAGTCTGCGAGGAAGGGAAGGGGCCGGGCCGCGTGCCGATCATCGAGATCATGACCTTCACCCCGACGGTGCGCAAGCTGATTCTGGAAGGGGAAGACGAGAAACTCCCCGCGGCCATGCGCATCGGCAAGGACGACGGCATGCAGCGCTTCAACGACAGCCTCTGGCATTTCATCCAGAAGGAATATGTCAGCCGTGCCGACGCGTTCGAAATCTCGCCGAACGTCGAAGAGCTGAAGATGATGATCAAGGGAATCGATGTGAAGGGCGCGGCGATTCTGTAGGCGGCCAACCACGTATCGGGTGCTACTGCCAAGCCGTTTTCGGCTCAGCAGTGCTTTTGTAGGTTTTGCAGGCAGCAGCCGACGCTTCGCGAACAGGTTCCTCTGCATAAGCACTGGCGGCCCAAAGCCGCCGCCAGTGGCATCCGTCGATTCTATAGGTTGTGTTCGCAAATGCCTCACAAACCCACGCCCGACGAATTGCGCGGGCTTCAGCAGTTTCGAAAGGGCTTTAAGGATTCTGGTTCCCGCAAATCCTTTCTGTGCAGTGCCGCTGCGAAAGGCTGGGTATTGGTCTATGAAGAGGCGATCCATTGTGGGCTCGACATCAATTCGCCTGTGTGGCGGGACTACGTTCCCCTCGTATTTGCGGTCGCGAATAGTCAGGTCGAGCTTGCCGCGTTTCTGTTGAATGAAGGGGCGGACCCGAATACCGATGGAGTTATGTGCTTATGCGCGCCGGAAACGCTGCAAATGCTGATCGATGCTGGCGGGTGCATCGATGGCAAACCAAATCACCCCAGACCGCTCATTAAAGCGATCCGTGCCGCAAAAGATGAGAAGTTCCTATCCCTGATGGCTGCGGGTGCCGACGTCAACGTTCGGGAATCGGACGGCATGACGCCACTAATGCATGCGGCGCGATTCGGAAGAGTCAAGAAGTTTCTGGCACTGGTTGAGGCCGGAGCCGATCTCTACGCGCTCGATAATACGGGCCGAAGTGTGATGCGTTATGCCTTTGAAACCGTTGCCAATGGCAGCCATGAGACCACTATAGCCGACAGGCGTGCGGCCAAGACGATTGTGCGGCGCATGAAAGGGATGTTGCCGGCGCAACCTGAAGATGACATTCTGATGGATATCTGCACGGACGACGCGCGCTCAATGAGGGCGAGAATTGACGACGGGCTCGCGCCAGACACCCTCCTACCCGGCTCGATCGGAATTCTCGGAATACCGAGGGAAGTGTTTTTCGATCGATTGAAGCCCGGAACCGATCTTACTGCGGAATTGACTTCGGGCCATTTCGTTCCGAAGCTCTCAGAATTGGATTCGATGACGGTCGGGGCAACGCTCCTCATGTGGGCGGTCGCTGCCCAACGCACGAAGTGTGTGAAGCTCCTCCTGGAGCGCGGCGCAGATCCCAATCGACCGGACGGCAACGGAATATCTGCGGCGGGGTTCTGCATCCGAGCAAAAACGAACTGGGCAATCGCTGAAATGATGGGGACCATCGGCACCCCGTTTTCAGACGATCTCCGCGGCCGGAAATTCACGCCCACTATCGGACCATACGCCACACGCAATGAGGCGTAGTGCATTGGCGACGACATCGAGCAGTCGCTCGTTCAGTGGAAAGGTGTCTTGTCAGTGCGCGGATTCACACATCATTGGAATTCGCACGCGACAGTCCGGCTGAAACCTGACCCCCGAATCCTGTTTCCTGCCATCACGCCAGTATCTCGTTGACCACCCGGCAGGGCTGGTTGTTGGTCAGTTTGTGATCCTGCCCGCTGTAGTGGAACGAGAGCTTCGTGTGGTCGAGGCCGAAGAGGTGCAGGATCGTTGCCTGGTAGTCGTTCGGGCCGACCTTGTTGACCGCCGCCTTGTGGCCGCCACGCTGCATTGTCGACAGGGGATTGAGTTCAGCCCGATCCCGCTCTGATGACTTTGAGCCAGCGCTTCGCTTCGTTTTGGCGCGAAATGATTCGGAAGTGTCGCCACGGAAACATTTCCTGCCAAGCGAGGACGCACGCGCCGTAAATCGTTGGGCGGTAGGCGTTGTTGACGCGCCGTAGAAGACCGCATTCAACCTGGTAGTCGTTTGGCTCCCGGCAGGCCAGGGTCTGTAAACATTCCGAAACGTTTCCGCGGAATTCGTCATCGAGCCGCCATATGCGCGGGCCTTGGTTCAATCGTTTACAGATTTCCCAATGCCGCCGATACAGTTCGCGAGGATCGTAGCAATCAATGAACTGGACGACGCGCGAGCTCGGCCGTTCGCGCAACGCTCCGATCACGTGCGAGTTGTTTGTGTGCACTGTCGTTCCATCGCGGAAACGGGTGCCAAACGCGATGAATTCGTCAGTCGCCGTAACGTTGCCGTCGTCATTTATCACATGAGTGAGAGCGACGACGACGCCATCGCTTGACCCGTGCCTTACCAGGTAAGTGGCGAACGAACGAAGATGACCAGTGTCGCTGAACTGGCAGATCGCATACCGCTCGAAGCCGAGCTGCGCCAAGACTTCGCACGCATCATGGAAATAGACCCGTACAACTTGCGGCAACTCGTCGTCGCCGTCGAGGTATCGAATTGGGGACGGATCGACGAGCTTGTAGCCACGGTACAAATAAATTGGCGCGCGAATGTAGAGCAGAGCGAGACGCGCAAAGATGAAGAGCGGCGGGGTCAGCAGCCACACCCACCAATACTCAAAAACCCATCCAAAATTATTGAACATGATCGAAATTCGACCGGGTGAAACGGTGAGGGCACCAGCGAAGCTGGCGCATATCTGAACCGTTTCCGGGAGACCGATCAATCAAAAAGCGTTCGTCGCGACAGAGCGTCTCGCGCACTCACGCCAGTATCTCGTTGACCACGCGGCAGGGCTGGTTGTTGGTCAGTTTGTGATCCTGCCCGCTGTAGTGGAACGAGAGCTTCGTGTGGTCGAGGCCGAAGAGGTGCAGGATCGTTGCCTGGTAGTCGTTCGGGCCGACCTTGTTGACCGCCGCCTTGTGGCCGAACTCGTCGGTCTCGCCGTAGGTCATGCCGGGTTTGAATCCGCCGCCGGCCAGCCAGGTCGAGAATCCCTGCCCGTTGTGGTCGCGACCGGCCATCTTGGGGTCGCCGTTGTCTTCCGTCACCGGGAGCCGGCCGATCTCGCCCCCCCAGTGGACGACTGTGGTATCGAGCAGGCCGCGCTGCTTCAAATCGTTGACGAGCGCCGCGGAGGGCTGGTCGGTTTTCTGGCAGCAGGAGGGGAGAGCACCCAGGATGTTCGTGTGGTTGTCCCAAATCTGGCCGGCGATGAAGAGCTGCACGAAGCGGACGCCCCGTTCGACGAGCCGCCGGGCGACGAGGCAGCGCGCACCGTACTCGGCGGTCTCCGGCCGGTTGAGGCCGTACATTTCCTGCGTATGCTTTGTTTCCTGCGAGAGGTCGAGCGCTTCCTTTGCGGACGACTGCATTCGCGCCGCCAGCTCATAGCTTGCGATGCGTGCTTCGAGATCCGCTTCCCCCGGATGTTCTTCAAGATGGCGGCGGTTGAGCCCCGCAAGGTAAGCGAGGTTGCTCTGCTGCAGCGCCCCCTTCAGATGCGCGGGAGGATCGAGGTTGAGAATGCGCGGCTCGCGTGAGCGGACGACCGTTCCCTGAAACAGCGGCGGCATCCAGCCGTTCGACCAGTTGCGGACGCCGTCGACCGGATGGCCGCCCGGATCGGGCATGACGACGTAGGCGGGAAGATTCTGGCTTTCGGATCCGAGTCCGTAGGTGAGCCACGAACCGAGTGCGGGTCGTCCCGGCTGCGACTTGCCGGTGTTCATGTACCAGATGGACGATTCGTGTCCGTTGATATCGGTGTGCATCGAGCGGACGACGCAGACGTCGTCAACGATCTGGCTGAAGTGCGGCAGGAGCTCCGAGACGTCGGTTCCCGCCTGTCCGTACTTGCGGAACTTCCAGGGGCTGCCGAGCAGTTTCTTGCTCGCGCGGTTGATGAAGCTGAACGTCACCTCTCCCTGATAGTTCTCGCCATGATGTTTCGTGAGCTCGGGCTTCGGGTCGAGAAGATCGACGTGGCTCGGCCCGCCGTGCATGAAGAGCGAGATCATGGCCTGAGCGCGCGGCGGGTGGTGCGGCTGCTTCGGCATCATGTCGAACGATTTCGGCTGCTTGAGCACCGGCGGGACGGCTCGCGCCTGTTCCTGGTTGAGCATCCAGGCGAGCGCGACGCTGCCGATGCCCATGGCGTTCCGCTTGAGGAATTCCCGGCGCGACGCGGGGAGCGGGGCGAAGCCGGGGGGAGTATGAATTGTTGTCGGGTCGAACATGGGAATTCTTCCTCGAGCACTTTCTAGGCGGCGGGAGGTTGGGGCGGGTGTATTTGGTAGGGTGGGCTGTGCCCACCAGTTCTATTCTTCGAACACATTGGTGGGCACAGCCCACCCTACTCAGTCGACGTACAAAAATTCGCTGGAGCTCAGGAGCGCCTGGCAGAAGTTGGTGAGCGCCTGAAGCTGATAGTCCGGTGGCGGGGCTGGCTTCCCGTCATCGGTCGTTGCGGGGGGTTGCGCTTTCATAAGTGCGATCTGCGATTCAAAAAACTTAGCAGCGTCATGAATCTCGGCGTCTGCGGCGGGTCGGTTGTAGGCAAGATCAAACCCGACGGCGACCTGCTTCCTCGTGTCGTCACCCGCTTCGGCCTTGATCCGGTTCGCGAACCGCGCTGATTCGTTCAGAATGAAATCGCTGTTCATCAACATCAGCGACTGCGTGGCCACGGTCGAAATGGTGCGGCGGTCGCAGTTCGTTTCCATTACGGGGGAATCGAAGGCCCGCATGATCGCAACCGGACGGCTGCGGCGAACCTGCACGTACACGCTGCGCCGACTTTCGTCGATGCCGAGCGGAATGTCTTTCCCCGGCGTGTTCGCCCCTTCCTTGCTGTCGATGCCGACGACGATCTGGCCGACGGCGTCTTCCTTCACCGGTACCGGGGGAGCGAACATTCTCGAGTAAATCGATCCGCTGGCGGCGAGGATGCGGTCGCGCACGATCTCGGCATCGAGACGGCGAACGGTCATCCGCGAGTAGAGGGTGTTCTCCGGATCGGCATCCGGCTTCGAAGCATCGCGTCGGGACGATTGACGGTACGCGGTCGAGGTCATGATGAGGCGATGCATCGCCTTCATGCTCCAGCCGCGGCGCGGAAACTCACGCGCCAGCCAGTCGAGCAGTTCGGGATGGGTCGGCTTTTCGCCCATCGTGCCGAAATCGGCGGGAGTGCCGACGAGACCCCGGCCGAAGTGATGCATCCAGATCCGGTTCACAATCGCGCGATTGAACAGCGGATGCTCGCCGTTTGTCAGCCATTTGGCGAATGCCAGCCGGCGGCCGCTTGTCGGCAGCTTCGCGGGATCGACTTTCTCGGGAGCCCAGCGCTCTCCCGGCGCGGCGACGACGGTGAGGCCACCCGGCGCAACCAGCTGCTTCGGCTGGCGATGATCGCCCCGATGAAACAGGTTCGTCTCCGGAACGTTCCCCGGAATTTCCGTCAGCATGGCGATAAAGTCTTCGACCGGCTTCTTCGTGCGGATCTGGCCGATCCTGGCATCGTACGCTTTGATTTCGTCTGCCGACTTCTGGTCGTACTGATACAAGTTGCCGGGGTTGATGTTCACGCTCGGATACTTGTCGAGGATCGCCTTCTGCTCAGCGGTTCTTTTATCGGCCGGGGTGTGAAACGCGGTGCGGAGTGAATCGCGAAGAGCCGGATCGAACTTCGTGAGGTCCTTTTCGACGGCGGCGTTGATGGCGGCCGTCTGCTTGTCGTCCCGCTCTTTCGCGACCGCGCTGACTTCCGTTTCAACCTGTGCGGCAAGAGCCCGGTCGGCATCGGTGTACAGCGAGACCCGCCGCTGGTCGGGAGTCCGCCAGTTCTTGAAGTTGAGCGCCGGCTCAAAGACCGCACGGAGACGATAGTAGTCTTCCTGCGGGATTGGATCGTAACGGTGATCGTGACACTGCGCGCAGCCGACCGTCAGTCCGAGCAGCGACGTCGAGACAATCTTCATCGTGTCGGCCACGACCTGGTTCGAGGCGACCGGAATATCCGCTCCGCCGATGCTCGTGCCGTCGGCTGCCATCCGGAGATAGCCCGTCGCTTCGAGCTTCTCGATCACGTCGGGGGTGAGATTCGCATACGGTCCCGGTGCGAGTTCATCGCCGGCGAGCTGTTCGGCAATGAACTGATCGAAGGGTTTGTCGGTGTTGAACGCGCGGATGACGTAATCGCGATATTTCCAGGCGTGCGGACGTTCGGGATCCTGTTCATTCGCGCCATCGGAGTCGGCGTAGCCCGCGACGTCG
The DNA here is from genome assembly GCA_050246455.1 of Planctomycetaceae bacterium. Classification (GTDB taxonomy): domain Bacteria; phylum Planctomycetota; class Planctomycetia; order Planctomycetales; family Planctomycetaceae; genus CAZVJA01. Next base: position 919 of record JBFWWA010000144.1, on the reverse strand, counting down.
AGCCAGTGGCGGCCCCAGCGCTCGCCGTAGTGTGGCGATTCCAGAAGCCGATCGATCAGCCGCTCGTAGGCATCGTGCGAATCATCCGCCAGAAACTGCGCAACTTCCTCGCGCGTCGGCGGAAGTCCGGTGAGGTCGAGTGCCGCGCGGCGGAGCAGCGTCAGCTTCTCGGCATCGGGAGAGAATGCGAGGCCGGCGGCTCGAAGATTCGGAAGGAGAAACGAGTCGATCGCGGTGCGGCCGCGCTCCTCCGGCCTCGATTCCGGAATCGGCGGATTGGCGAGCGGTCGGAACGACCACCACTCCCGGTCTTCGGGAGTGACGAGCGTATCGGCGGTGACTTCGGTCGGCTCGTCTCGGGCGGTTTTGGCTCCGGTTGCAATCCACTGCTCGATGACCGCGAGTTCCTTCGCGGAGACTTTGTGTTCACCCGGCGGCATTTCGCCGTTGCGGATCCGGTCGACGAGATAGCTTTCTTCCGGCTTGCCCGGCTCGATGGCGGGGCCCGATTCGCCACCGGCAGCGATCAACCGGCGGAGACGAAGATCGAGCTTCCCCTGCACATCGCTCCCGCCGTGGCAGTCGAAGCAGTGCGCCCGGAAAATCGGCCGGACGTCGCGCTCGAAGGTGAGCCCATCGGCCGCTTTTTCCTTCGGGAGCTCAGCGGCACCTTTGGCATCAGGAATCGCATCGGCCCGCGCGACTGCCGCGAAGCTGAAGCTCAACCCGATCGCAATTGCGATGGAGGAAATTGAAAGACACAACGGCGCATGGATGGATCGACGATTGTGCATGTATCCATTATCGCCCACGAACCAACCTGAGGCAAGATTGCCATGTGAACGGATGGATAGATATATGGCCGGGCGCGTCAATGCGCAGCACAAAAATCGAGTGGCACGCTCTGAGTCCTCGAAGG
>JBFWWA010000143.1:0-9420 GCA_050246455.1 Planctomycetaceae bacterium | reverse complement strand
GACTTTCTTCCGAAAGTGAAGCTCGAGATCATCGTTCCGGACGGCGACGTGCAGCGTACAGTCGATACCATTGTGAGCACGGCCCGCACGGGTCAGATTGGCGATGGAAAGATCTTCGTCACCCCGCTCGCGGAAGTGATCCGGATTCGCACGGGCGAAACGGGCCAGTCCGCCATCTAGTCGGCCAGAATCGCTTCCCGAACTCCGAAAAACTTTGAGCGGCAGGATCGGCAAACTTGCAGGCGGCACGCCGCCGGTTATGCTTACGATCCTGCCGCGGGCGTTTCAGGAACCCGGGGCGATTTCCGCGATTTCGCCGACCATCCAACAGTCGACTGCGCTCATGGACACCCGCTCGCCGACGTCGGCACGATCGGCCGAAACCTCGCTCGCGCGCCGCGCGCAGATTGAAGAGATTCGCGCGCGAGGCCGAACTTTGCTCGCCGGAGGGGCCACGGGAATTCAGGTTGCCGCTTTCATCTGCGAAGCGATGGACCGATTCCTGGTCGAGGTTCTTCAAGCTTCCCACGGCGAACTGAGCCCCTCCGATTTCGAGGTTCTGAAGCGGCACACGGCGCTGGTCGCGGTTGGCGGGACGGGACGGGGTGAGCTCGCCCCCTATTCGGACGCCGACGTTCTATTTCTGCACGAATCGCCGGCGTCGCGGATCTTCAACGATCGAGTCGCCCAGGTAGTGCGCGATTACTGGGACGCCGGCGTGAAATTGGGGCACAGCGTCCGGACGATCGGCGAATCTCTGTCGATGGCGAAACAGGATCCTGAAGCGGCCACCGCACTTGTCGAAGCCCGTCTTCTCTGGGGTGGAGCCGAGCTTTTTGAAAAACTGACCAGGGCCTTCTCTCGCCAGGTGCTCAAATCGCGGCAGCGTGCGTTCGTCGACGGATGCATCGAAGCGCGGAGCAAGGAACGCGGGCAACACGGCTCGACCGTGCAACAGCTCGAACCGGACATCAAGCGCTCTCCCGGCGGGTTGCGCGACGTCCATCTCATTCGCTGGCTCGGTGCATCGTACTATGGCACGGCCGACATTGATTCACTGCGACTCCGCGGTGCGCTCAGCCGAGAGGATGCCCGCACGCTCATTGCCGCGCAGGAATTCCTGATGCGAATCCGGGTCGATCTGCACTATTCTGCCGGACGAGCGCAGGACATGCTGACGCGTGAAGAACAACTGCGCATCTCCAGTGAGCGCGGAATCGAGCCGACCATCGGCCAACGGCCTGTCGAACGGTTCATGCAGACGTACTTCCGGCACAGCACTGCGATCGCAAGCATTGCGGAGCGGTTTGCCGCGCGGCACCAGCCACGCTCGCTCATCTCGCATGCCATGCGCTCGCTGATGTCGCATCGAGCCGACAACATCTTCCGCGTCGGGCACGGCCACATCGACGTCGTCCCCCGACATCGCGATTCGGTCTGCGGGAGTCTGGAACAAGTCCTCAGGCTGTACCATACCGCGGCCCTGTACGGAGTCGATCTCGACCCGGAACTTGTCGAACGCATCAAGACGTTGCAGCCGCAACTTGACGGTGCGCTGACTGCCGAATGCGCGCGCCGCTTCGTGCACATTCTCACACGCACTGGCCGAGTCGGTTCGACGCTTCGGGGCCTGTACAGCACTGGGGTGCTCGAGCTCGTCATTCCCAACATTGCGCACGCCCGCTGCCTGCTGCAGTTCAATCAGTACCACAGCTACACCGTCGATGAGCACACACTTCGCGCCGTGGAAGCGGCAGAAAAGTTCGATAAAGATCCCGGTCCGGTCGGAACTGCGTACCGGTCGATCCGCCAGAAGCATCTGCTGCATCTCGCGGTTCTGCTGCATGATCTTGGAAAAGGGTTCGATAAGGACCACAGCGACATTGGCAAAGTGATCGCCGAGACCGTGGGGGTTCGGCTCGGCCTTTCGGACGATGAGCGGGAGACGGTGTCGTTCCTCGTCTATAAGCATCTTGCGATGGCACATCTCGCATTCCGGCGCGACTTTACACATCCGGGAACGATCATGGAATTCGGCCGGCTGGTGGGAAGTGCGGAACGGCTGCGGATGCTCTATGTGCTGACGGCGGCCGATCTCACGGCGGTCGGGCCCGGAGTCTGGACCGACTGGAAATCCGAGTTACTGACCGATTTGTTCGACCGGACGATGCTGCTGCTCAGTGGAAAGCATTACGCATTCCAGGAAGAAGAGCGATTGCGGAAAATTCGTGAAGCGGTCCGCTCGTCGATGGAATCGCTCGATTGGGCCTCCGCCCTTCCGCCGGCATCCAACTGGGTAGACGAACAGCTCCGTACCCTTCCGGCGCACTATCTGAGCGCGACCGATCCGGAGCAGATTGCACTCGACTTGAGAACCGTGCACCTCTTCCGAGAGGGAGAGGTCGTCGTTGAAGGAATTTATGCCGGCGAAACCGGAACCGTCGACTACCGAATCATCACACACGAAAGCATCGTTCCCGGATGTTTTCACAAAGCGGCCGGGGCGCTGACTGCAAAAGGACTCGAGATCCTTTCGGCACAGATCAGCACGACCCGGAACGGGATGGTCATCGACGCATTCCGTGTGCGGGACGTCGACTACGCCGGCACGGTCCCGGACATGCGGATCGACGAGGTGAAGGCGGCCGTACGGGACGCGCTCAGCGGGCGTGCGGAGATCGGACAGCTATTCCGTAAGAACCGGCGAATTCAGACTCGCGGCAGTACGACGCCACTTTCCGACTTGCCCAATCGGGTCGTGATTGATTCTCAATCGTCGGACGATTACACCGTGATTGACGTCTTCGCCCACGACCGTCCCGGCCTGCTCTATACAATTTCCCGCACGCTCTTTGAGCTCGACCTTTCCGTGGTGCTCGCGAAGATTTCAACGCATCTCGACCAGGTCGTCGACGTCTTCTATGTCGCCGATCGGAACGGGCGCAAGGTGCGCGACGAAGAGCGAACTCGCGAAATTCAGGACATGCTCCTGGCACGCCTGGAAGAATTCCAGAAGACGGGCGACGTCGATGTGGCCAAAATCACCTGATGCGGGTCTGACGGCTACGTCAGAACCTCGCGGACTTTCTGCGCTAGAGCAAGCGGCGAGAATGGCTTTCGCAGAAACTCGACCTGATCCTGCTGGACGCCGTACTGGAGCACCGAGTCGTCGGTATAGCCCGACATGAACAGCACCTTCATCTCGGGATGCAGATCCTTGAGCCGTTCCGCCAGTGCCGAACCTCCCAGCCCCGGCATCACCACGTCCATCAGCAGCAACTCGATCGGCTCCTGTCGCGATATGCAGATCTCAAAGGCGGCATTGCTCGTCGCCGCCTCCAGAACGGTGTAGCCGCTCTCCGCCAGGAAATGGGTGACGAGCGAACGGACGGCGACATCGTCCTCGACCACAAGAACCGTTTCGGATCCGCGAACGCCGCGCGAGCGGGGAATCGGCGTCTTCGCTGTCACTGAACCTGCGGTCGACTGCGGGAGCAGAATCCGGATCGACGTGCCGCGTCCCGGCTCTGTTTCAATTTCGATGTGCCCCTCGTATTGCTGGAGCACCTGATGGACGACTGACAATCCAAGTCCGGTACCTCGGCCGACTTCCTTGGTTGTGAAGAACGGTTCGAATATCCGAGCCTGGACTTCCGGAGTCATGCCCCCTCCGGTGTCGGTCACGGAAACGGCGACATACTTTCCTTCCGGGATTTCCGCCTGGTCGGACCTGCGGGCATGCAACTCGACGTTTTCCGTGCGGATGGAGAGCTTGCCGCCGCGAGGCATGGCATCGCGGCTGTTGACGACAAGGTTCAGAAGGATCTGCTGGATTTGTCCGGCGTCGGCTTTCGTGCTCCAGAGGTTGGGATGCAAGGCCGTTTCCAGTTCGATTCCTTCACCGATCGCGCGGCGGATCATTGTTTCGGTCCCGGCCACGATCTCGTTGAGATCGAGAACGCGCGGCGAGAGAACCTGCTTGCTGCTGTAAGTCAGAATCTGCCGAATGGTCGCGGCGGAGCGTTCCACCGCCTTGCGGATTTCTTCGAGCAATTCGTGAACAGGAGCATCCGGCCGGACCGATTCGGCCAATAAGTCGCCGTAGCCGATGATGATCGTCAGCAGATTATTGAAGTCGTGGGCGATTCCACCGGCGAGCTGGCCGACCGTTTCCATTTTCTGCGCCTGCCGAAGCTCCTCTTCGAGCTTGCGTCGCTCGGTAATATCCGCCTGAACTCCGATGTAGTGCGTGAGCACACCCTTCTCGTCCCGCACGGGGGAAATCGAGACTTCATTCCAGAATGTCGTGCCGTCCTTACGATAGTTCAAGATTTCGACCGTGCAGGGTCGCTCGTTGCGGACGGCGTTATGAAGGGCCTGCACGGCCTGGGGATCTGTGAGAGGCCCCTGAAGAAAACGGCAGTTCCTTCCGAGAATCTCTTCACACGAATAGCCTGTCATCTTCTGGAAACTGGGGCTGCAAAAGATGACCGGGTTGTCGGGCTGGCTCGGGTCGGTCATCAGGATGCCCTGGGAAACCGCCTGCATGGCGCGGTCGCGCAGGCGCATTTCGTCCTCGGTCTTCTTTCGCTGGTCGATGTCGGTCATGCGACCGATCCACCGTTCGACTTCGCCGTTGACGCCGCGCAGGGGAAAGGCCTGCGACAGAAACCAGCGATAGCTGCCGTCGCGAGCAAGAACTCGAAACTCGGTTTGATAGTACTCGCGTGTTTCGACCGCGGTCTGCCAGGTTTCCAGGACTCTCTCGGCATCTTCCGGATGGACGATATCGGTCCAGCGCGTTCCTTGAACTTCCTCCTGAGACTTACCAAGAAACTCTTCACCACGGGTATTGAGAAAGTCGACGTATCCGTCGGCACGTGCCATCCAGACGATATGGGGCAGACTCTCGGCGATCAGTCGATAATGCTCTTTTCGTTTTCGCTCCCTCTCCGCCACTCGTTTCAGCGATTCCTCGGCCGGTTCGGTTCGAACGCTCGCGGCGTGGGCTTGCTTGAGTCTTTCGACCCACCAGTCGGCACGCTTCCGCTTCAGTTCGGGGGTCGATTCTCGAGCGCTTTCCAGCAGGATTTCCGGAGATTCGAAGTAAGGATTCTGAGCGAGCGACTTCTCGATCAGGACGAGGGGATGGGTCCGTAGCGCGTCGTGGATGGTCTCGCCGTCGAACTTGCTGCGTTCGAATTGGCAGAGGAGCGACGTGAGGCTCGACTGGACGAACCGGTTTGTTCCAATCTCAAAGCGGATCAGGTCTTCCGCGTCGATCTGAGTGCCGAAAGACCAGGCGACGTCTCTGCAGATTCGGAGCCCGGTGAATCCGTCGGCGATCGCATCGACCTCGAGATGCGACAGCGCTTCAACCACCGACTCGGGATCGAGAACGTTGGAGATTCCGAGAGCTTCGCGATCGGCTACGTGTTCGAAAGCACGCGGGTTGTGGTCGAATCGGATTCCCTGCGCCTTAAAGGCGGCAAGCACCGCATCACCCACCGATTCATCTGCCACCAGCAGACATTTCTCCCCGTGCTCGAATCCTTGCGCGATGAACGGAATTGCGGCGGCGATCTGTTCGTCACGTGACTCGTAGATTTGGCAGACATGGAAGCGATGCGGCAATTTTTGCAATTGCTGCGCGAGCGTCGTCATCCGGACTGTTCTCCTGACAAGTGATGGCCCTCTTGTCGACGCGACAGTCGCCGAACGGTTCTCTCTCAGATCGCACGGAAGAGGCGATTAGATGCGCTTTCTCATGTTGACGGGTGTGAATGTTGCCCGACGGCCCGCAGTCGGCATCGAATCAATTTCGCACGCGCCGAATCCAGTTTCTGTTTATGGCCTCACAACGGTGTAAAACACAACGAAAATTTTCTAAGGAAGATAACTTTCTAGAAGAACGGTTTCTCCCCGCGGCACGATTCGAATCTGCGGCGCGACCGCGGGAATGAGAATCGAGGTCCCGCGCACGATCCGCAGCTTGTCACCGCCGTATTCCAGGTGAGCCTCGCCGGAGAGCCCGAGAAGAATGTGGAATCGGTTTTCTCGCTCTAAAGTCGCTGCTTTCGAGAGAACATGACGCCGTATGACGAAATGGTCGCAGCGGACGAGTTCTTCGATCAGGTGGGGAGCGTTCGAAATCTGCAGTGGAACCACGGGATTGACCGGTCCCCGCTCGAAATCCGTACACTCAAGCCCCTGGGCGATGTGCAGTTCGCGAGGTTTTCCGTCCGCTCCAGTGCGTCCCCAGTCGAAAAGGCGGTAGGTAATGTCGCTGGACTGCTGAATCTCGGCAAGGAGTATCCCCTCGCCGATGGCATGCACTGTTCCGGCAGGCAGATAAATGCAATCGCCACTGCGGGCCCGGAACGAATGGAGAAGGTTTTCGGCATCCCCCCGTTCGAGCGCCTCGGCAAGCTGTGCACGCTTCACTCCGGTCTTCAACCCGGCGAAAATACGGCTTTCCGGTGCGGCTTCAATGATCAACCACGCCTCGGTCTTGCCATTCCCCCGATGATGCTTCGCGCGCACCTGGTCGTCGTTCGGGTGAACCTGCAGCGAGAGCCGGTCGGTCGCGTCGAGAAACTTGATCAGAAGCGGAAACTGGGAAAGATTCGCATTTCGGCCAAGAAGTGCGGGGCCGTACTCCTGAACGAGGTGATGGAGAGTTGAGCCGACATGCGGACCGCGAACAACGACGCTCTGATCGTCGCCGTGATCGACGATTTCCCAGCTTTCGGCGACGTCAATCGCGTTGCCGATCTGCTTTCCCAGCACACGGCCGAGGCGAGTGCCCCCCCAGCGGATGCGTTTCAGCAGTGGTGTGAATTCCAAAGGGCCCATTACAGCACCACTTATCGATCATCGCCCTGCGAGATTCCAATCCGCGAACCTGCGACTCGGAAAAGTACGCAGCAGATTGCAGACCGCAGCGGCAAAAACTTTTACTTCGTCTCCCGCATTGTATCCATTTTCTCACAATTGCAATGGAATTCGACCGATTCGCCCGGTGCCGGTGCGACCTCGCAGAGGATGTCTCCGAGGAACCCGGGCGGATGTGAAATTCGGTTTGCGGGCCGAGCACTCAATTGATATAGTTCGGCCGCAACTTGCACCGGCCGGAACCGCTCCGTCCGGTTTTCTTTTCCGGGTGCACCCCGGAGGCCGCGGAGAAATCGACCGTGGAGAGACACGAGATGAATCTGGCTGTCGGCGATTCCTTACAGATCGGCGACCGCCTGATGACCGTGATCGATATCGAAGGTGACGAAGTTTCGTTCCGGATCGATCAGATCGAGCTCGATTGTCTGCAGACGGCCGCGAGCCATTCCACGACTTTGCCGCGGAAGTGACCCTCGGGTCATCCGTCCACTGGGGACTGCCACCCGGCCCTCGGGCGACTCCGTTCGCGGTTGAGCAGCTGCAGGAAAACCGCAGGGGCCGTTTCGTGAAGGCAGCGCACGTGGCGCGGCTTCAATTCACCGAGAAGTCTTGGAACGAGCAGACGCTCAGACTCGCAGCGCCGTAACAGCGTCTTTGCTCGTCTTGTGCACTTCCCACAGCCGGTCGAGGTGGGTGATCTCGACAACTTCCTGGCAGTAGGTTGTGAGCCCGCTGATGGCGAAGCGACCGCCCGACCGGGTGTTGAGCCGGTTCCAGGAGCGGAACAACAGCTCGATGAACGCCGAGCCAAAGAACTTGGTCTGTGCGAGGTCCAGCACGACGCGCGGCGGATCGGCATTTGTCGCCACGCGCAGGAGAACCTCTTTCACGTCTTCCAGATCGTTCTCGTCGAGGTTTTCGTAGCCGGGACCGAGCGACACCACAGTGACGCCCCCTTCCTGGCTGATCGTCGGTTCGCGTTTCGGCGACATCGCTCTTTCTCGAGATACCCTGCGCGGTCAAAAATGACTTCCCGCGGCTTCAATCCTAGTCCTTCCGATCAATGTGTCAACGCTCCCGGGGAGTTTCCGTGATGGCCCCCTGTATGCGTCGACTACAAGTTGATGGGATCGGTTTCTCGCGCGGACCCCTATTCGACGATGTCGGGCCGCTGTTGCAGGACCACCGAAAGTTTTTTCTCGGCTCCGTTTCGCTGGACGGTCACTTCGACAGTCTCGCCGACTTTGTGGCGATCGATGATTTTGAGCAAGCTGGGAGTGTCTTCGACCGGCTGGCCGTTGATTGCCTTGATGAAGTCTCCGACGATCACCCTCCCCTCACGAGTTCGTTGCGACGGTTGAATACCGGCAGCTTCAGCTGCTCCCCCGGGAACAAGCTCATCCACAAGCGCCCCGTTCCCCTCGATCAGATTCAAATCACGAAGCCTGTTCACCACCGCGTCGCTGACCAGGGTAATTCCGAGCGCCGGACGTTCAGCGCGGCCGGTTCTGATGATTTGCGGAACGACGACATTGATCGTGTCAATCGGCACGGCGAACCCGACTCCCGCATACGCGCCCGACGGACTGATAATCGCCGTATTGATTCCAATCACGCGGCCGGCGCTATCGAGAAGAGGTCCCCCCGAATTCCCCGGATTGATCGCCGCGTCAATCTGGATGACGTCCTGAATTTTTCGCGACAAACCCCGAGACGGCTGGCCCCGCGGCCCCTGATCGCTTGACGGATCGATCTCGCGGCCAAGCCCGCTGATGATTCCGGTTGTGAGCGTCTGATCGAGCCCGAACGGATTTCCGATCGCGAACACCTTTTGCCCGACCATCAGATCCGCGGAGGTACCAATAATCAGTGGCCGCAGCGTCCCCCGCGGGGCATCGATTTTCAGCACCGCAAGGTCTTTTTCGGGTTCCGACCCGACAAACCGCGCCTCGAGTTGCGTCGATGTGCCGAGCGTCACAAAAATTCGGGTCGCTCCTCGGACAACGTGATAATTCGTGACAATGTGCCCATCCTCGTCCCACAGAAATCCGCTGCCGGTGCCGAGCGGAACATCGAGCGGGTTCGTCGAAACTCCTCGGCGCTGCAACACGGTCGTCAAGCTTGTGACGTGCGCGACTGAGGGAGAAGCCTGCTGAAAAAGTTCAATCTGCGCCTTCTCGTCACCGGCGAGGTCGCCGCGAGGGGTCACCAGGCGCGGAGCGGCGTTCGGATTGAGCAGCGGGCCGGGGATCAGGCCGATGTACTGAAAGTACATCGCCGCCACAACGATCAGGAGTATGCCGACAAGCCAGCCGTTGACCGAACCGGACGCGCTGGGAACCGGCGGGCGCACTTCATCCCGGCCTGCCATGATGTCCTACCTTGTATCCAACTTCCGGACCCGATCATCCATTTCGGGTACTACCTGATCTTCGCACTCGATGCGCGAAATGCGGGTGCATCGCGACACCTGTAAGAGTAGCGATGCGAACTCCGGCGGAAAAGGCGTTTCCCGCCGGAGTTCAC
>JBFWWA010000142.1:0-9441 GCA_050246455.1 Planctomycetaceae bacterium | reverse complement strand
GCCCCCATTCGATCTCGGCCAGCTCCGTTCGCAGGGAATCATCCCGGAATCCCTCTCCGCCATTGGAATCAATGCGGCGGTTGCGCATCGCCGCGCGTACGATCCGATCGTGAAGGGGAGTTACACCGTTTCGACGCCGGGCCCCTGTTCGAGCGACATCCGTTCGTTTCCGTTTCGCCATGTTCGCAGGCCCATTTTCCCGCTCGACACGATATAAGAGACCGGTCGACGAACTTCTTCCCCTCTTTCCGCGCCGAGACAAGAGCTCATCATGCCGCAGTCGATGCTCGAGGACGTCACCACCGGCGTTCTGTTTAAAAACCCGGTCCCGCACCTCAAAAGCGTGCACGGATATTTTCCGTCGGTCGTCGCGCTCCCCAACGGAGACCTGCTGGCGACGTACATGGTGGGCGAAGCCTTTGAAGCGGTGAACTGCCGAGTCCATTATTCCCGATCGGAAGATCACGGAGCGACCTGGCTGGAGTGCGGCGCGCTGACGAGCGACCTCGACGGCAAGCTCGTTTCCGAGAGCGGCCGCATGACGGTGACGCCGCAAGGGGAAGTCGTCGTGCTGCTGCATCGACACGACCGGATTGCGCATCCGAACGAAGGGCTCGCGAATCCGCAAACACTCGGGTTCGTCCCGACCGAATTCGCCATCACGCGCTCGACCGACAACGGCCACACCTGGAGCGTGCCGAGAAACATCGCCCCGCCGCTCGTCGGCCCGTCGTTCGAACTCTGCGCGCCGATCACGATTCTGCGCGACGGCCGATGGCTGCTGCCGACCTCGACCTGGTCGGGATGGGACGGCGATCTTCCGAACGGCAATCGAATGGTCGCATTCGTCTCCGCAGACGAAGGACGCACCTGGCCGACGTACCTCGACGTCATGCATCACGATTCCGATCGGGTGCATTACTGGGAATCGAAGATTGTCGAACTGCCGAATGGTGATCTCGTCGCGCCCGCCTGGGGCTACGATGAAGCGACCTCGCAGGATCTCCCGAATCAGTACGCGGTCAGCCGCGACGGCGGAAGAACCTGGACAAAGCCCGCTTCAACAGCCCTTCTGGGCCAGACGATGACGCCGATTGTTCTCGACGACGGGAGGATTCTTTGCGTCTATCGTCGCATCGACAAGCCCGGACTCTGGGCGCAGCGCGTTCGGATGGACGGTAACGCCTGGATCAACGAGGAAACCGAACCGTTGTGGGGGCATCAGACCGCCGGTTTGACCTCCGACGACAAATCGATGGTGAAAAACTTCCAGGTGCTCCGGTTCGGCGCGCCGTGCCTGACACGATTGAGCGACGGATCGCTGTTCGTCGCGTTCTGGTGCTACGAGGACTGCATCGGCATCATCCGCTGGTTTCGTTTCCGCGTTTCCTAGGAGGAGAGATGGCATGAGCCGAAGCGGGAAACTGTTCACCGCAATGTTCTTCATCATGGCAAGCGCGGCAGGGGCGTCCGCAGCCGAGCCCGATGCTCCGCTCCCGCGCATTCTGGAAGAACTCCCGAAACCGAATCCAATCGTCCGCATCGTCTGCTTCGGAGACAGCCTGACCGGCGTTTACTATCACACCGGCGGACGGCGCGCGTACGCCGACATGATCGGCATCGGTCTCGCTCGCATCCAGCCCCATGCCCGGATCGAGATGCACAACGCCGGCATCAGCGGCGACACCACGCGCGGCGCACTGAAGCGGATTGACCGCGACGTCCTTGCGCACAAGCCGCATCTCGTCACGGTGATGTTCGGCATGAACGACATGGTCGGTGTGCCGATCGATGAATACAAACAGAACCTACGCGAGATCGTCGCGCGCTGCCGCCAGTCGCGCGCGGAAGTCATGCTCTGCACATCGAATTCGGTGCAGTCGACCGACGGCCGCCCGCCGGAGCGTCTCGAGAAATACATGGCGGCGCTGCGAGAAACCGGTCTCGCGCTCGGTGTTCCCATCGCCGATTGTTATGCCGCTTTCGAGAAAGCCCGCACCGCCGACCCGGCCAACTGGGCTCTGCTGCTCAGCGACGAAATCCACCCGAACATGGACGGCCATAAGCTGCTCGCCGAAACGATCGTACAGGCGATGGGCAATCAGTCTGTCAGTCTCAAGGACGTGCCGCCGCCTCAGCCTGCCATTCCGCAAACGCTCAAGCTGCTCGAATCCAACACACCGATCAAAGTGCACGCAACGCCGCCGTTCGATCAGCTCATCGGCCCCGCGCTCGAAAAGATCCATCCGGGGGCAAAGGTCGAAGTGACCACCTGGAACGTTGACAGGATGACGATCGGCCAGCTCGAAGAGTCGGCCAAGGCCATTCGACCGGCAAAGCCCGACCTCGTCATCGTCGCCGTCCCTCCCAGCGCGCTCGGAGGAGACCGATTCGCTCGTTCGTTGAGCTGGGTGTTCAATTACTCGCTCAGCTTCGGCCACCAGGAATGGGACTGCATCGCCATTCCGCCGAGCGTGGCACATCCCGATCTGCCGACCGAGCAGAAAGACTGGGACAAGCTCGTCCGCCGCATGATTTTTGCGCAGGATCTGAGCGGCGTCGATCGCAAACCGGGCGATACGCGTTCGAGCGCTCAACTCCTCGAGGAATGGCTGCAAAGCCAGATCGATTCCGCAGTTGCACCGAGGAAGTAAAGCGGCCGCAATACCGTCCGACCTCGCTCGATGGTTGAAATCGACCGTCGGTCCATCTTTAATGGATGCTGGCCGCACAGGATTCCCATCGAGTCCGCGCCCCTGTTTCGCTCGACCGATGGCTCGAAGTGGCCGCGGCGAGTCCCACCGAATTACGAGAACTGTCAGAAAGGTCGAAGACGATGTCGTTTCCGAGTAAGTTTGCCTCCGCACTGTCGTTGTGTGCCGCGATCGCTCTGGTTTCCGGATGCACCGACGCAGCGGCTCCGAAGAAGACCGAGCCGGCCAAACCGGCCAAGGCTCCGGAAGCGGGCTCCAGCACCGGCGGCGGAACCAAGGTTCCCGAGAAGAAGTAACCGGCCGCGCATCCCGGTCGTTGATATCGGCTCCCCTCGCGGAGTTGCATCCAGCGGTCGATCGGTATTGCCATCAGAGTCGCGCCCCCAATGGGGTGCGGCTCTTTTTGTATCATCAGGGAACCGCCGCGAAGCACGGCAGACGGCGGCCCTCCTCAACTGGTCTTAACCCCGGGAAGCCGAGTTGTCCAAAACTCCTGATCTGGAACGACGAACACCGAACGGACGACGGCTTACCTGGCTGTACGTCGCAATGATCGTCGGGACGGCCGCCCTCTTCGTCGCGGTCCGACACTACGGCGAGACTCATCTCATCGCCCACCAGGCTGCAGTGACGGAGCCGACAACCAGCCCGCAGGCGGCCCCTGCGCACTACGCGCTGTTTCACGTTCTGGTTGCGATGGTCGCAGTCATCATCGTCGGCCGACTCGTCGGAATTGTGAGCAACTGGTTCGGGCAACCGCGCGTCATCGGAGAGATTGTCGGCGGCATTCTTCTCGGCCCGTCATTCCTCGGCTGGGTCAGCCCGGAGGCGTACGCGTTCCTGCTTCCGACGGAAATCGTTCCCCACCTGCGCATCATCGCGCAGCTTGGCGTCATCCTCTACATGTTTCTCGTCGGGCTCGAGCTCAATACGGGGCACCTGCGCGAACGAGGAGAGGCAATGGTCGCGATCTCGCACGCGAGCATCGTCCTGCCGTTTCTGCTCGGCGTCTGCCTGTCGCTTGCCGTTTACCCCCGCTATTCAAACAGCGCGGTGTCGTTCACCGTTTTCTCGCTGTTCTTCGGAGTGTCGCTGTCGGTAACCGCGTTTCCGGTTCTTGCGCGGATTCTGTCGGAGCGGGGGCTGACTCGTTCGCACCTGGGCACAATGGCGCTCGCGTGCGCCGCCGCAGACGACGTCACCGCGTGGTGCCTTCTCGCCGTCATCGTCGGCGTCGCGCAATCCAAACTGGGGGGCGCGCTCGTCACCGTGGTGCTCGCGGTCGCGTACATTGCACTGATGTTTCTGGTCGTCCGCCCGATCATGGCGAGAATGGTCCCCGCCTACGACACCGACAAGCCGGTCAGCCAGGGAGTAGCGGCGTTCGTGTTCGTTGCGCTGCTTCTGTCGGCCATTGCGACCGAGCTGATCGGCATTCATGCCATCTTCGGAGCGTTTCTGCTCGGCGCGATGATCCCGCACGACAGCCGCGTCGCGCGCGAGTTCATCCAGAAACTCGAAGACATCGTCGCCATTCTGCTGCTGCCGGCATTCTTTGCCGTCACCGGAATGCGGACCGAGCTGAATCTCGTCTCAGGCTTCGAGAACATTCTGTTCTGCATCACGATCATCATTGTGGCGACTATTGGAAAATTCGCCGGCAGCGCCATCGCCGGCCGGCTGACCGGCCTCAACTGGCGCGAAGCGTCCGCCATCGGAATTCTGATGAACACCCGCGGCCTGATGGGGCTCATCGTCCTCAACATCGGCCTCGATCTCGACGTCATCTCGCCGCAGGTCTTCGCGATGCTCGTTTTGATGGCGCTCGTCACAACGCTGACGACCGCCCCGGTGCTCGACCGACTCATCCCACCCGACGAGCCCGCTTCCACGGCTTAACGGACATCGCCCATCAATTCTGAAACTCGGCCTTTAAAGCCGGGCTGGGGTGGCACGCCCTGCCAAGGGCGTGGTCTTCGGGTAAACACACCACTCTCTGTGCAGGCTTCGGGCGTGCCACTCGCGTTTTTTGCAAAGCTCTTAACGGAAGGCTGTCATAGTTTCCCGGGGGGCCGCAGATTCCTGCCGGTCCGATTCGTGAGCGCATCGCCCAGGTCGTCTCGCGCGATCTCCGCAAGTTGCTCCAGTCGCGCCACGACGTCGGGATTCGCGCCGGCCACATTGGTCGTCTCACCGACATCCGCGTCGAGATCATAGAGAGCCAAACCGGTTTCCTTCGTCACATACGGGCCGGGCTGGCCGTCGCGCCCCGGTTGCGATCCTTCCATGCTGCGATAGCTGTGCGGGAAGTGCAGCTTCCAGCGGCCGCTGCGAATCGCCTGCAGCTCATCCCCCCAATAATAGTAATACGCCTCATGCGGCGACTTCGCGTCCCGCTCTCCGAGCATGAGCGCGCGGATATCCTTGCCGTCGATCCGACGAGCCGTCGGGACGTCCGCACCGGCGATGCCCGCGAGCGTTGGAAGCAGATCGATCGTCGCGGCAAGTTCGCTGCACTCCGTTCCGGCGGGAATATGACCGGGCCAGCGCATGATGCAGGGAACGCGCGCCCCCCCTTCCCACATCGTCCCTTTCCCTTCCCGGAGCGGCCCCGACGAACCGGCATGATTGCCGTAGGAAAGCCAGGGTCCGTTGTCGGAAGTGAAGATGACGATCGTGTTCTTCTCAAGCCCGAGCCGAGCGAGTGTCGCCACGATCTCGCCGACCGACCAGTCGATCTCCGCGATCACATCGGCGTAGAGCCCCGCGCCGGTCTTTCCCGCGAACTTCTCACTGACGAACAACGGCACATGCGGCATCGAGTGCGGCACGTACAGAAAGAACGGTCTGGCCGCGTTCTTTTCGATGAACCGAACCGCGTGTTCCGTGTAACTGGTGGTCAGCTTCGTCTGATCGGGGTTGAGTTCGACCGACTTCTCCCCGTCGATCAGCGGGAGTTCGGGAAAGCGATTGCCGGCAGTCGGATGCTTCGGCCACATGTCGTTCGAGTAGGGGAGTCCGAAATACTCATCGAACCCATGCTGAGTCGGCAGGAACTTCGCGTGATGCCCCAGATGCCACTTGCCGAAGATCGCGGTCGCATAACCACGGCTCTTCAGCACTTCGGCGATCGTCGAATCCTCGGAATTGATTCCGACCTTCGCGTCCGGCCCGAGCGCTCCGCGAATTCCAATCCGGTTCGGATAGCACCCGGTCAGGAGCGCCGCGCGCGAAGCGGAGCAGACCGCCTGCGCGACGCAGAAACTGGTGAATCGGCGACCATCCTTTGCCAGTTGATCGAGATGCGGCGTCTTGTTCTGCCGGGAACCAAAACAGCCGGGATCCGCGTAGCCGAGGTCGTCCGCAAAGACGATGACGACGTTCGGCGGCCGCTCGGAATCGGCTCGCGCGTCGGTTATTCCGACAATCAGAACGGCAATGCTCAGAAAGCCGAGCAGCTTCAGTGTGGTCCGCGCCTGGATCAATCGGCACCATCCTCTCTTCGTCAACGTGAAACAATTCTCCCGTGCTGCTTCTCCGGCGCTCGACGGGCGCACACGTCCATTTCGAGTGGGGCGCCATTCTACCACAAAGCCGGTTCTCCTGATTTCGAGATGTGCATTGAGAATCCATTCCGAGCGATGCGACCGGCTCATCCTGCTCCCGTCGCGAATCGGAATGCGTTGCATTCTTCCCCGCGGCGCGCTTTGCCCATGAAACCGGGTGGCACGCTCTGAACCTGCGAAGGGCGTGGTTTGATTCAGCAAAGACCACGCCCTTTGCAGGGCGTGCCACCTGAACCGCAGACCCGGCAGGAAGCCGGCCAACGGAAGGATCCGAATATCACCGCCGGAACAGCAACGGGCTGGATGACTTCTTCAGCACCACGGCGCCCGACGGCGTCGTTGGCGTCGTATCGGAGGATGAAGGAGTGGTCGGCTTCGGATACCGGGAACCAATGCGGTTGAAGTCTGTCGAATCCGGAACCCAGATCCGAACGACGCGGCCGTTGCGAATCTGCCGAATCCATTTCGCGGATGCCGTGTCGGTCACCGCTCCCACAACAGACAGGCCCAGGATCACCACGGTCAGTTTCTTGACGAGGGAATTCATTGCACGATTCTCCTTGCTCGAGTTGTTGAAGAACAGAATTCGCTGCACTCGCAGCGCAGACAACATCGATCCGTTACAACATTCCGCCGGAATCCCTCTGCAAGAACCGGGGCAGCATTCGGGTGGCGCGCCCCGAGCCTGCGCAGAGCGTGTTGTGGTTGCGCGAAGACCACGCCCTTGGCAGGGCGTGCCACTCGAACACGCAGTCGGGTGGCCGGGCAAAACGAAGTGTGCCCCGGAATCGCACTGGGAACTGCTGCGAATTCCCGGACATTCCCTGAGCCTGCGAAGGGGGTGGTGTGATCGCGCTCAGACCACGCCCTTCGAAGATTCAGGGCTTGCCACCGGAGTATTTGAGGAAAGCCGGGTAGGGGGAATCGGCTCCGGTTGCGACCCGGATCCCTGCTCATCGCGTTTCAGCGCAGATTCTCTGTAGCAAATCGTCTCTTTTCACGCTCTCGCAGCGTGTCGAGCATCGCCGCAAACTTCTCTACCCCTCAGAAATGCTGCTTCGGCAGCGAAGGAGTCCCGTATGAAATCTCTCCTCACTCACGCACTGGCAGCGGTGGCCTTGGCCGCGCTGCTGGCGGTTCCGGCAGAGGCCGGCACCGGTATCAAGACACGCCCCTCAGGCCGCGCGAAATCGTCCGAGTCGGCGGCGCAGGGATCGGTTCTCAACAAAGACATCATTGTCGCCCCGAACTCTTCCACGAGTGCCGCGGATGGCCCGGTCCGGGGAAAGCTGCCGGAGACCGACGTCATCGTCGATCCGGCGACGCGGCCGGCGCAGAAATCTCGCACGAAGGATGTCATTCGCGCTCATCGACTGTTCATCCGCCATTTCAGCGCGTCACGCACGACGGGACGCATTGCAATCCGCGCCAATCTGAGCAACCTCGCCCAGGCCGTTGATGAGAATGTGAATTTCACGATCATGCGGATGGAAGCGGGACGCTGGGTCACCGTCAGCACCGGCAAGCTCGACATCCCCGCGGGCCGCTCACGCGACATCAGTGCCGCGATGTCGCCCACCAATGAGGCGGTGCGTCTGAAGATCGACATCACCGCAACGTCGCCGTACATGTACGACAGCAAAGAGTTCCGACTTCGGGAAATCGCCGCGCCGTCGAAGCACATCCTGGCTTACGGAACGAACGACTGGGTTCTCGCCTACGAGCGGAAGGGGAACGTCGATTCCGGGCAGCTGAGGGCCGAAGAGGCTCACAAGCGGGCCAGGCAGCTCGCGGAGTTCGGATTCGCAACGAGGATCACCACCAAGACGACGACCGATTTCTTCAAGGACACCGAGCACATCCACCTCTGGATCCGGACTCCGATGCAGACGCGCGAGTTCGATACCGTCGAGGAAGCGCTCGCCTTCGCCCGCGGAATGAAATCGCTCATCAAAGACAGCGTCGGCGTCTGGTCGCGAGTCGATCCGTAATCAATTACGGCCGCACGGACGCGGCAACGTCCTCAATCCGCACTCCATTCCATTCATCATCGCGATCCGGAGATGGCAGGCCCTGGCCGCACCAGCTCCGGGTCGCGATTCCATTTTTTTAGGCGGGACGATCGCCGTCAGCACCGAACAAAGTTCTCCCAGAATTCGCCGTAACAAATCGTCAAAACTTCCGCTCCCCACAACGTGGAGCATCACTTTCCGTTCCCTCGAACGAAACATTCACAGGCTGCAGCCGCAGCGAAGGAGTCCGACAATGAATACCTGGATCAGAAGCATGGCCGTCGCGCTGTTGCTCAGCATGCTGGCCGCAAGTCCGGCCGATGCGCAGCCGTTCCTCAGACCCTCGAAAAAAGCATCCGACCTGATCATCGCACCGCCGGCGCAAGGGGACGCCTCACCCGTTCTCAAGACGTCTCCGAAGGATAAAGACAAGATGACCGCACCGTCAGCCACGTCGACGCTCAAGCGCCCTCTCAAGAACAAGCGCGTCCTCTCCGGCGGTCTCGGCATCCACAGCCTGAAGGCCTCACGCGTCGGCAATGTCATTCTGATTCATGGCGTCGTCCACAATACGTCCTCCAGCCCGCTGCAGTTCGATTTCACGATTTATACGAGCGTCGGGAACCCCCTGAATGCGAACGTCGTTCTGGAAGGGAAGGCCCGCCACCTCGGTCCAAAGGAAGCGTCGAACCTGACCGTCCAGATTCCGAACACGAATCGGGCCATGACGATCACCCTCGATATCAACGGCGGCTACAACAATGAAATCTCCGTGAAGGAATTCTTTCTGAAGGAACGCCGAACCAATTTCGTCGTCCGGTACGGCACACATGGCGAGTGGGTGGTGGCCCGCGAGTATCCTCGCGATCTCAGCAACGGGTTCGATGCCTCCGAATTCGCCCGAACCGGACTCAATCCTTACGGTCTCGATACGAAAATCCGAAAGACGACCTCGTCCGGTCTCGATACACCGCTCTCCGTGACCACTCATATCTACACCACGCTCTACGTCCGCACCGCCGGCCAGATCACGAAGGAATTCAGAACTCGCAAGGAAGCCGAGAAATTCCGCAAGCTCCTGATCTCCCGGGTGAGTGACCGCAGACTCACCGTGGAAAGCGTTCGCGAGCAGGAATTCTGAGCCTTCCG
>JBFWWA010000141.1:0-9486 GCA_050246455.1 Planctomycetaceae bacterium | reverse complement strand
CCGTCAACGGCAACGCACGCGAACTTCCGCACGGCACGACTATCGCCGCACTGCTCGAATCGCTCGGCCTGCAGCCGAAGTATGTCGCGGTCGAGCGGAACCGTGAGCTTGTTCCCCGGCAGCAGCACGCCGGATGCAAGATTGAAGAGGGGGACGAGATGGAGATTGTGACTCTGGTTGGTGGAGGTTGAGCGCTTCAGCTCAACGGAAATTTTATGGCGATCGATCTGACGACTGATGTCCCTCTCGTTCTCGGCACGCACACGCTCTCTTCGAGGCTCATTGTCGGCACCGGCAAGTACTCCACGTTCGACCTGATGCGCGACTGCCTCGAGATGAGCGGGTCGGAAGTCATCACCGTGGCAGTCCGGCGCGAGCGGCTGATCGACGCCGAAGGGCGCAATATCCTCGACTACATCGACCTCGCGCGCTATACCATTCTGCCGAACACGGCAGGCTGTTTTTCGGCCGATGATGCCGTGCGCGTCGCGCGGCTTGGCCGCGAGATTCTGCTCGGCCTCGAGAATCCGGGGGCCGACTGGGTGAAGCTCGAAGTGCTCGGCGATAAAAAGACGCTGTTGCCGGACCCGGTCGCGACCCTTCAAGCGACAGAGAAACTTGTCGCTGACGGCTTTCAGGTTCTCTGCTACACGACCGACGACCCGATGACCGCGCGGCGTCTGAAAGAGGCGGGTGCAACCTCCGTCATGCCGGCCGGCAGCCCGATCGGCAGTGGTCAGGGCGTCCTCAATCCGAACAACATCCGCATCTGCCTCGAGTATCTCAAAGAGGGCTCGCCCGATTATCCGGTGATTATCGACGCGGGTGTCGGTACGGCGAGCGACGTCGCTTTTGCGATGGAGCTTGGCTGCGACGGCGTGCTGCTTAACACCGGTATCGCGGGTGCGCGCGATGCGCTGCTGATGGCAGATGCGATGAAGCTCGCCTGCTCCGCGGGACGGAAGGCGTACCTCGCCGGCCGTATTCCGAAGAAGCTTTACGCGACGGCAAGCAGCCCCGAGACCGGGATTATCGCGCCGTCGGCAAGGTAATCGATCATTACCACGCCGTCGGCTTTTCGGGCTGGCCTTTGATGTGCGGCGCGTGCTTCCAGGTCGCCTTGGGGCCGAAACGGAAGTTTTTCCCCCGGGTGCCGGCATAGGCATTGCCGTAGATGCTCCGGACGGTGAAGGCTTCAACCGGCGGAATCACGGCGGCGGAAACGACCGCGAAGACGACCGCTCCCCAGAGGACGTTTCGCGGCGTTTGCGGTGTGGAATAGTCGGGAGCAGTGGTCGACGGCAGCATCGCTCCGTCGAGATCGTCGCTCGGCACGAGCAGGATCAGCAGCATGGCTACCACGGAGTTGACGAGGATCACTCCCTCGGTGAGCAAACGCTGTTCGCCGAAGCCTGAGAGAGCCTTGCCGAAATTTCCGATGGCAAACGACCAGAGAATCACGAAGAAGAGAAGTTGCCCGCGACCAAGCCACGTCGCGGGGACAATCGCAATGCGCCGGCGCACGTGAATGCTCATCAGGAGCACCATCACCACCGCGCCAAAACCGTAGATGAGGTTGAACCAGCCGAACGCCGAAAGGGAGAAATCGATGAATGGAGATTTCATCACCGGCTGAAGTGCCGGCGCGGCGCCGTCGGTCCAGTCTTTGAGGTTCTTGACCATGTTCACGTAGATGAGCGCGGGGACGACCACGGTAATTGCGATGATCTCCGGCCAGTGAAGCCGTTTCGATTTGTCGGTCCCGTCGTTCTGTGACTTCACCAGAAAAGCCAGCGCGATCACGACCGCAAGACCGTTGACGAAGCCGTAGCTCTGTTCCAGAAAGCTGTGCCAGTTCGCGGCATGCCAATGCGCCCAGGGTTTGAACTGCTCGAGGAACTCCTGGTTCTTCAGAAGCTGCGCAAAAGCCGGCGGGTCAGCGAACGTCGGCATCTGCTGCCACTCGGTCCATGCCTCGGCAAGCCCGGGGACATCGGCGATGTATTTGTTGCCGAACGATTCCAGGATCGCCTCCGTGCATGCGATTCCGGAGAAGCCGATGCCGCCGATCGTGCCGCCGATGATCGCGGCTTTGGCAACGGACTGCAGCTGGTTCTTCGCAAAGTAGATCAGCGCGCCGGCCACCATCCCGACAATTCCCGCCCAGTTGTCGCCGCGCGGCGGCGTCATTCGAATGTCGAGCAATACCGGAAAGAGAATGAACCCCGCGAACCATCCGAGCGCCATGTGCAGGAAGAGCGCCGATCCCGAACGGAATTTTCCGAATCGATAGAAATAGGCCGCGACTCCAGAGAACAGGCCGAGCGCAATGCCGGCATAACCGCTCAAAAGCAGAAACGCGGCGGGCCAGTTGGAGTCGAGCTTCATTGTCGAGACGCGCTGTGCATCTCCGTAGTAGCGGACGAATGATTGCTCGATCTCGATGGTGAGCCCCGCTCCCGCGAGTCCGAGATGTGCAATGAAACCGAAGGCTGCTCCGGCGAGTGCAAAGACCGGCAGCCAGAGTCCGTTCTGAAATTTCCGATCGATCAGATCGTAGGCGAGGATGGCGGCGAGAAAAACCGCGGCGGCAATCCAGTCGCTGTCGAACCAGTAAAGAGCGAGTTCGTGGCGCTGCGTGACATTCTGCAGCGGCATCACTTCCAGAAAATGCGCCGCCAGTTGCGACTGAGCGAGTCGCGTCAGCGGCCGTTCGACAAAATACAGTACGGCCCAAACTCCCAGGAGCATCGTCAGAGGCTTGAAGAGGTCCTGCAGGTTTTTGCGCGTGAGGACCGCGGGCAAGGCCGTTCCCGCGGTACCGACAGCCGCCCAGAGAAAACCGATCAGAAAGAGTCCCCAGAATCCGAAGTATTGCGTCGGCGCGTGTCCGGAGTACGTGTAGGAGATAATCTGCATGTACGAGATCGAGCCGCCACATCCCCAGCCGAGCGCGCCGAGGCAGGCGAAATAGGCAACGCGCTCCTGCCAGTCGTTCCGTCGCGAAAGCAGGCAGACCGCAATCGCCGCGAGAGCGCCCGGAAGCATCGCTCCGGTTTCGTGCCCGTAATTGCCTCGAATTCCCCAGCCGATCGACAGTGAGATTCCGACAAGCAGGAGCGCCGCCGGAGCAAGCAGCGGGTTCGATCGAAGCTCCGGAGAGGCGGGCAGGCTCATGCGTTCAACATTCGAACTGAAGAAAACGCGACGTCGAGTCGCACTCGAGAACCCACTCCCCGTCGAGGGAGGGGGGAGGTGAGGGGTGTCGATGTCGCAGATCGGAACAACGAAACCGGTTGCGGCAACAGAGCGCCCTCACTCGCATTCGACGCACAGAATACCCGAAACGGGTCGCGAATTGAATCGCCGCTGCCGGCGTCGTTCGGCAACCTTCACTACGCTTCCGGGCTGATCTGGAACAGCACTTTGCCACGTCGGCCCGGCGTACCGACGGCATCGACCGCGTCCCGAATTGCCTCCAGCGGGAAGGTTGCGGAAATTTCCGACACCAGAATCCCGGCTCGCATCAGCTTCGAAATCCGTTTCACCAGCTTCAGCTTCTCCAGGACGCCCGCTTCCATCATCCAGCGGGCAAGCCAGAATCCTTCGACAGTCGAACTGTGGGTGACCAGCGTGCGCGGCGAGGCTTCAATTGGCTCATCGGAAAGTGCGCCGTAAACGAGCATTCGTCCGTGATTGCCGACTGCGTTGAACGCGGCCGTTCCGGTTGCGCCGCCGACGGCATCGATCGCGTACTTGAGGGAGGCCCGCTCGCCGACGATGCCTTTCACTTGATCGCGGAGCTTTTCCGGCGGATGCTCGCGCGGATCGAAATGAATGGCTTGGTCTCCGCCGAGCTCTTTGAGCTGATCGACCTGCTCCGCGCGGCGGACGACATTGATAGTGCGGAATCCGAATTCACGCCCGAGCCGAATCACCATGTGGCCAACGGCGGAATTCGCAGCGGTCTGGAGCAACCATTCTCCCTTCGGCACTTCGAGGACTTCGCGCGTCATGAGGTAGGCGGTCGCGGGATTGACAAAGAACATCGCAGCTTGTTCCAGCGGAAGGTCCCTGCCGAGCGGAACGGCCTGCCGGGCGGTGACGACCGTCTTGTCGCACCAGTTCCCCGTGACTCCGTTGAGGACTGCAACCCGTTTCCCGACGAGATACTTTCCGTACAAACCGGGGCCGGCTGCTTCGACGGTCCCCACTCCCTCAAAACCGGGAACGGCGGGCAGTTTCGGCAGCCGACCGTACATCCCGTGCACCGTGAGAAGATCGGACGGATTGATCGGGCTGGCGTGCATCCGAACCAGGACTTCCCCTGGACCGGGTTTCGGTTCGGGGATCTCCTTCACCTGCAGCACTTCGGAGGGGTTGCCGAACTTTTCGAACACGACCGCGCGCATGAGGGTTCACTTTCGAGAGGTGAAGTAAATCCGACCCGCTTCGCCGGAGTTCTACCGCTCAAAGTCTGTTTTCGCAACCCCTTACATCAATCCGGGATTGCGGTTGAGGATGCGTCGCGCGCGACTCCCCCACTCCCGGACGACCGCGAATCGATTCGTGGCTCGCCCCGGCGCACATTTCGCCTTGCTTCAGAATGGTAAGGGAAGTATTCTCCCGCCGCTTCTCTCCAATCCTCCACAACTCATCATGCTTCGTCTGGGCATCGTCGATTTCGACTCGTCCCATTCGATCGAGTTCACACGACGCTTCAACCACGTCGGTGTTGATCTCGATCAGTTAGTCGATGGTGCGCGCGTCGTCGCCGGCTGGCCCGGCAGTTCCATCATGGCTCCCGAACGAATCGCCGGATTCACACAACAGGTCTCTGCCTGCGGGGTCGACATTGTCGATGCGCCCGATGCACTCATCGGCCGCATTGACGCGGCGCTCGTTCTGTCATTGTGCGGCTCGGCCCACCTGGAACGTGCGCGACCCTTTCTCGAAGCCGGCATACCGACATTCGTCGATAAACCGTTCACCTGTTCCGTCCGCGATGCCGAAGAGATTGTTGCGCTCGCCGGTCGCCAGGGCACGATGATGTTCAATTCCTCCGCGCTGCCGTTTGCGGAAGAGATCGAAGCCTTTCGCGCCCGCGCCGGGCAGTTTGGCCCGCTGCATGGTGCCGTCGCCTACGGTCCGGCGCATCGCGGAACCGGCAACCCGGGGCTGTTCCACTACGGAATTCACGCGGTTTCGATCCTCTACTCGGTCATGGGCCCCGGCTGCGAATCGGTGCGGTTCGTCGGGAACGACGGGGCGGATCTCGTGACGTGCCGGTGGAATGACGGACGGCTCGCAACGCTCCGGGGCGCGCGGAACGGATCCACCGCGTACGGATTCCTCGCATTCGGCGAGAACGGTGTTGTGAATCAACCGGTCTCCGCCCGCTATGCCTATCGCAATCTCTGCCGGCGCATTGTCGACAGCGTCACCACCGGCCAGCCCGCCATTCCGAACTCCGAATCGATTGAGATCGTGCGGTTCATTGCCGCCGCGCTCGAAAGTGAAAAACGCGGGGGCGAGACCATCGCTCTTGCGAGCCTCTCCTGAATCCTGTCTCCAGTCTCTCCACTCACAATTCATTCCGCGTAGACCGGGGTTTGCGAATCACGCCATCCGGCGCGATGCGCTGCTCTTCCGTCTGCGTCCCTGTCGCGAGGTGAACCATGTTTCTGCGACTCAGCGGCGTTGCCGTCCTCTTGACCGGCCTGGTCTCGGTTCCGAACGTGGCCTCCGCACAGAATTTTCGCGTCTACACAACTCTGTACGACCAGCACGCGGGACAGTCGATTCCGGTGGCACGCAGCCTGTCGCTTTTCCATGGTGGAAAAACGTACGACTTCATTCAGGAAGTGGGGGAAGTGATCGTCTTCGAGCCCGCCGTCCGCGGCTTCACTTTGCTCAACCTCAAGCAGATGACCGCAACGACGGTGATGTTCGAGGAACTCAACGGCCAGCTGAAAGTCGCCCGCGACACTCTGCAGGATCATCTCAAGAACTTTCCAAAGCCGAACGATCCCGCAGCGATCAAGCTGCGCAACCAGCTGGAATTTCAGATTGCGCCGCGCTTCGAGGAAGTGAGCGATAAGAAAGGTCAGCTCACACTGAAAAGCGAAAACATGACCTACAATGTCCGACTCGCACACGTCGAAACGCCCGGGACCGTTGACGCCTATTTGCAGTATGCCGACTGGACCTGCCGGCTCAATTACGTCCTCTACCCGGGTCCGCTCTTTCCCGAACCAAGACTTGCGCTCAATGCCGCCCTTCGCAAGGCAAACGCAATTCCGACTGAAGTCGAGCTCGTCGCGGATGTCGAGACCCGCATTCATCGCCGAGCAGAACATCAGATCAATATGGATCTCGACGAGAAGGACCGAGACCTGATCTACCAGTGGGACCAGCAGCTCAAAAACAAACGTCTGAAGAAGGTGACGTTCACCGAGTACCAGCGTGCGCTGCTCGTGAGTCAGGCGAGCCGGCGGAAGTAGGTTCCAGTCGGCCGCATCGTCCGGCAGATCATGCAACGCTCGTGGCCGCCTCCATGATCGCCTTTTCGCTGAACTGCTGTCGTTCAAACGTGGCGGTCTGGCGTCCTTCCGAGAGGACGAGAATACGGTCGCAGATCGTAATCAGCTCCGGCAGTTCGCTGGAGGTCACGATGATGCCGATCCCCTGTCGGGCCAGGTCGTCGATGATGCGGTAGATCTCCGCCTTGGCGCCGACGTCGACGCCGCGCGTCGGATCGTCGAGCAGCAGGACCCGCGGCTCAGTCGCCAGCCAGCGCGCGATGATGCATTTCTGCTGATTCCCCCCGCTCAGGCTGGTGATCTTAGACTCTGTGCCGGCGGTCTTGATGCCCAGCGTGGAAATCGAATCGGTGGCCATCCTCCGCTCGCGACCGGTCAGCACAACTCCGGCTGCGGCCGCCTTTCTCAGGGTGCAGAGGGTGAGATTCTCGCGGACCGACATCTTGTCGAACAATCCGAGCCGTTTCCGATCTTCGGTGACAAGCGCCACGCCTGCATCAATGGCTTCCGCAGGATGGGAAAAGCGGATATCGCGCGATTGCAGCCGGATACGTCCCGACGACATTTCCGTCGACGTGCCGAAAAGACATTCGAGGAGTTCCGTTCGCCCCGCGCCCATCAACCCCGCGATACCGAGCACTTCCCCCCGTCGCAGGGTGAAGCTGACATCCTTGAGTCGCCATTGCCGCGCGTGTCCCGGCCAGGGGAGCGAAAGTTCCGATACCTCGAGAACGACTTCTCCCGGCGACCGCGCCTGACGGAACTCGGCCTGGGCGATTTCCCTTCCAACCATCAGATGCGCGATGTCTCGCGGAGTCGTCTCTTCCCGCGGCATCGTTCGGACATGCTTGCCGTCGCGGAGCACGGTGATGAAATTCGAACGGCGAAAGACCTCGTTCATCTTGTGCGAGATGTAAAGAATTGTCACACCGCGCGCGAGCAATCTGTCGATGACGCGAAACAGCCTCTCCACTTCCGATTCCGTCAGGGCGCTCGTCGGCTCGTCCATGATCAGAATCTCGGTATCGCGCGAAAGCGCCTTCGCGATTTCAACAAGCTGCTGGTCGCCGATGCGCAGCGACCGAACGTGCTGATCGGGCCGGACATTGCATTCCAGCTGGTCGAACAACTGCGCCGTCTCGCGTTCCATGCGCGCTTCGTCGAGGAAGCCGAGCCGGTTTCGCAGCTCGCGCCCCAGAAAAACATTGGCGGCTGCCGAGAGATCATCGACGAGGTTCAGTTCCTGATGAATGATGCCAATGCCCGCTGTTTCCGCGTCGCGGGTCGATCGGAACCGGACCGCCTCACCGCGAAGGAGCAGCTCTCCTTCGAAGTCGGGAATCACTCCCGACAGAATCTTCATCAGCGTGCTTTTGCCCGCCCCGTTCTCGCCGACAATCGCGTGGAACTCCCCGCTCCCGATGTCGAACGAAACTCCGTCAAGCGCAACGACCCCCGGGAAACGCTTCGAAATACCGCGAATCGAGATGACAGGCGAATCGGGCATATGCTGAGAATCGGAAAAGTGAGAACAGCGACCGACTACAGGCTACCGGCTGCCGGATCGCAATTGAACCCAGGCTGACGACCTGGGACGGTTCCTTCGTCTCCTGTTCCTTTATTGCCACGCGATCCGGAACTCTGCGGAAATGCCGACATTCCCATGTTGCTCAAGGACAACGGTTGGCTGGCAGGCTGAATTCGGCGTCCCCCAATTTGCTCGGGCGGATTCCGCGAGCTACGTTTTCGAAGACCTTTCAGATCACGTCTTCCTGCGGCCGTCGCATTCGCATTCGGCCGCGATGCCGTCTGGCTCAAAACTCGTCGTGCGCATGTCGTATCTCTCCGCATTCCCGGTCGAGACGCTCGAGCCGCCTCCGCAAAAGGTGCTGCCGCGCGAATCGATTGAGACGGCGGTGTTGCGTCGGCTGGGCGAGATCGACGGCATGGTCGATGCACTGATGGCGAGCTGGCACAGTTCGCGGCAGGTGCTGCACGCACGGCGCTGGCATCGATTCAATTATCGGAAGCCGATCGCCATCACCCCCCTGGATGACGCATCCGAGGAGCCGATCGGCGAGACGATGCTCGCGTTCGGTCGCGATATTTCGCGCGGCGGAATCTCGTTCGTTCACGATAAGCCGCTCCCCTGCCGGAGAGTCGCAATCAGTTTTCAGCTCAACGACGGCACGCACGCGTCTATTGTCACCGAGCTCAAATGGTGCCGCTTCACGCTCGAGGGCCATTACCAGAGCGGCGGGCAATTCCTGCGGATGGCGACTCTGGAAATCGGCGAGCCGTCGACCTGGGCGCGGCTCCCGCGCGCATGATTTCCCAAACTCCGACGCGGAAGTTTGCCCGCTAATTCCATCGTGCAAGCTGGCCGCCGGCTTCGTCGAGATGCGACTGCAGCACTTCCCGCTCGGTCTCGGCGCACGTTTTCAGGCAGGACTTCAAAAGGTCGATCGCCTGGCCCGTCCGATTCGCACGCAGCGCAATGAGCGCGAGATCGCGGCGCTCGTCGTATGAAGCGGGGAGCAGCTTCGAGAGTCGATGCTGCACCTTCCAGGCGGCGGGCCACTTGTCGAGACGGACGTAAAGAGCTTTGAGGTTGTTGAGCATCCGGATGACGATGGTTCGCGCGTCGACCGGTTTCAGCGCTGCTGCAAGTTTGCGTCCGTTGAGTCCCGAGAGCTCGGAGATCCATCCGCTGCATTCGGATTCGTCGATCACGCGGCCGCCGCTGAATGCGTCGATATAAAGCGGCCCCTCGGCAGACTCATAGCGAAGCAGGAAGTGACGCGGCGCCGAAACGCCGCGCAGATCGACGCGGACCCGTTCGGCCACCGCCATGTACAAAATCGACAGGCCGATCGGCAGGCCGGAAGAAGTTTCGATGATTCGATTCAGGAAGCTGCTGTCGGGCTTCTCGTAGGCCTGGTCG
>JBFWWA010000140.1:0-9493 GCA_050246455.1 Planctomycetaceae bacterium | reverse complement strand
CCGTCAAGAATCATCATCAGCTTCTGGAACGGAAGGATGTCGACGCCGTCGTCATCGGCGCGCCCGACCACCTGCACGTTCCGCTCACCATCGATGCCTGCGCCGCCGGCAAGGATGTCTACTGCGAGAAGCCGCTCACGCACAGCCTTGAAGAAGGCCAGGCGGTTATCGACGCGCAGAACACGCATCGGAAGATTGTCCAGGTTGGAACGCAGCAGCGGAGCATGCCGCAGTTCCTGAAGGCGGTCGAGATCCTGAAATCGGGAACGCTCGGCGAGATCTTCAAGGTTCATCTCACCTGGAACCGAAACACCGACCGCGCACCGCGCAAGCCACTGGGCATCGATCCGAAGTCGGTCGACTGGAAACAGTTTCTCGGCAATGCTCCGCAGCAGGAGTTCGACGAATACCGCTTCCGCAACTGGCGATGGTTCTGGGATTTCGGCGGCGGAATCTTCACCGATCTGATGGTGCACTGGGTCGATGTCGCCCACTGGTTCCTGGAGCTCGAACATCCGGAAACGGCGGTGAGCATCGGCACGTTCTTCCACAAGAAGGGTGACTGGGAAACCCCCGACACGGTGCAGACGCTCCTCAAATACCCCCGCTCGGAACAGCAGATTTATTTCGAGGGAACGTTCGCGAATGCGCGGAACGGCGCGATGATCGAGTTCATGGGAGCGAATGCCACGCTCTACCTCGACCGTGGCCGCTACGAGATTGTTCCCGAGCGAAAGAAGAAAGTCGCGGTGAAGCCCGACGAGTTGCAGATGATCCTCGCCCCCGGGCCGAAGGGGCAGGACTTCTACGAAGACGTCCCGGGCGAAGTGCTGCACCTCACGAACTGGATTGAATGCATCCGGAGCCGCAAGAAGCCGAACTGCCCCGCCGAAGCGGGCGTCTCTGCAGCCTCGGCCGCACACCTCGCGAACAAAGCGCTGCGATCGGCAGCGCTCGCGCAGTGGGCGGGGTGAATCGCATCGTAGGGGAAGCTGCCAGCTTCCCCATCCATGCACAGCGATTGCGTACAAAGCCGCAACTAATAGAGCGTATTCGCGACGGAATCAGCCGTTTCGAGAACCAGGAAACCAAAGAAGAATGCCAGCAGCGCGAACAGAAAATAGTTGCCGGCCGTCTCCGAACTTTCCTCTCCCTCCTTTGGTTTCGTTCCGTAGGTGCAGCAAAACACGTAAACACCGCAGACAAACCACCAGAGGCCGACGAGCGCAATCCAGAACCCTGTGATCCGAATCAGCACACTAAATAGCACTGGTCCACTCATTTTCGCTAACTCTTGTGGTTGGCGAGGCGGGAATTCGACGCGAATCTGTCGTTGCAATTCTTTTCGGCAGATCTGCTACGCCAGCCCCAGCACGCGGTCCATTCGCTGGGAAATGTCGCGGAGTTCTTTTTCGCCGCCGCCGGAAACCTCCGACGTCGCCCAGCCGGTGTAGCCGATTTCGTCGAGGGCTTTGAGAACCTCCGGCCAGTCTTCGTCGCCGTCGCCGATCGCGACCCACTTCTTCTCGTGGCTGTATCCCTTGAAGTCGAACTTGAGCATCCGTTTGCCGAGGAGTCGAATCCATTCCGCGGCGGGACGGCCATATTTGAGCATATTGCTGACGTCAAAGTACGCGCCGACCGTCGGAGTCTTGAAGTCGTCGACGTACTGCACGAGCTGCTCGGGCTTGGTGATGAAGTCGTTCCAGACGACCTCGATGCCGATTTTCACGCCGAGCTCGTCGGCTTCCGGCAGAACTTTCCGGATCTCTTCCTGCGAGCGGGTATAGACCTGCTCGTAATTCTCGGTCGCTGCATTCGTCACCTTTCCGGGAACGAGGAGCACGGTTGTCGCGCCGTAGAATTTGGCATCGCGAAGTGCGGTGCGGAGCGCTTCGACACCGTCCGCGCGGACTTTTGCATCGGGATCTGAGAGCCGCGTCTTCCAGTGGACCGAATCGATCACGCCATGAATGACGATGCCGGTCTTTTCCTGCGCACGGCGAGCTTCCTCGCGATTGATTCCGCTCGGGCTGTCGAACTCGACCCCTTCAAAGCCGAGCGACTTGATGAGCTCGAACTTCTGCTCGATCGAGCCGTCGATCCTGATCATTCCAAACTTGACCGCTTTCCGCAGCTTGCGGGAGGGCTGATCGTCGGCGACGGCTTTCGGGAAAACCGAACCCATCGCGGCAGCCGCGGCGGCGGTCGCGAGAAAATCACGTCGCGTGAAGTGGATCATGATGAAGCCTCGAATGGGAATGAGCGGCGCGAGCCGGTTTGCTGTGTCGCGTATCGATAGTGTCCGACGGCTGCATTATCGAAGTGCGCGCGGGGAGTTGCAAGAAGAGGCTGGTGCACATGGAGTTCGGCAATTCGGGCGGAGAATCGCCCCCTCGCCCTGCTCTTTCGCTCGGCGGCGAGAGGGCGTGCTGCCAAGGAGAACACGAAAAAAGCCGCCGGGTGGCCGGCGGCTTTTTCGCGCTGGAATGCTTCCAACGAAGCGTCAGCCCGCTTTTGTGCTGGTCTTCTCGACCGGTTTGTTCTTGGTATCGGTCTCCTCAGGCGTCTGCTTCGAATCATCCCTTTTCTCGTTCTTATCTCCGGCTGGTCGTCGAAACCGACCGCCGAATCCCCGCAGAGCCTGGCCGATTCCGTCGACCGCCTGGCCGCTGGCGCGAAGCGCCTGCTGCATCTTGATCATCTGAACGACTTCCTCCACGGTCAGAATCTCATCCTTGTTCTGGTCGAGACGAGTCATGATCCCTTGCGCACGGCTCGGAAGTTCGTCCTTCGTCACCTTGCCGTCGTGATCTTTGTCAAATCGCTCCAGAAGCTTCTGCGCCTGCCACTCGGCGGAGGGAGTCAGCTGAGGGAGCTTGCCCGCCAATACGTCGTCCTGGCTGACTTTCACTGCGACGTCAAAGAAGCCGATCATCATTTCTTCGTAGGTCTGGTCCCCCCACTTCACCGTTTCCTTCGGATTCGGATTCGCGGGGTTGTTGGCCGAATTGTCGTAGTGGGCGATGCAATGAATCGTCGTCCCCTTCGGCATGGCCTTGAACTCCGAAAGGAGATACGTCGTCTGCCAGTTGAAGTCGTAACGTGGAACGTCAAGCAGCGTCTCGCGGCGGCCGTCGGGGTAGCGTGCCTCGTAGTTGAACGCCTTGCCGCGGAGATGCATGTGCGGCGAGAGCGAGATCATCTGCAGGTCGTAGTCGTAACCCGACGAATCGGCGTCGACGCGAAAGTTGTCGGCACCAGGGGGAATCTCAAACTGCGGCTGAATCGCTTCCACGGTCTTCACCATGTGGGTGACGTCCTTCGGATCAGCGAAGAGCAGCCCCATCTTGCTGCGGTCCTTCTGCTCTGTTCCGTTCGGCGTGTAGTGCATCTGGAAGACGAACTGCGAGCCGGCCGGGATCCGCTTGGCCATTCCGGTCGGGAACGGAACCGGACGGAAACCGGGGACGTACGCTGCGAAGAACCCGAGCGAGCCGTCGCCGTTCTGTCCGGCAGCACCGCGTCCCGGGGCACCTTTCGGGCGAACGAAGACGAGCACGTGGTGAACGACCGCGCGATTCTCGGGAATGATCTCGGCCGCGGTCACCCACTTGTCTTCCGTGAAGCCGGGATCCACCGTGAAGTGCTGATACGACACCGTCCCCTCCGCCGGAACGGTGAATGGTTCCTCACGCATGTAGACGACGTACTCGGGTTCTTTCGGAAGCTGCCATCCGGTGATGTACGTCTTGGGAGTCGGCAGGTCTTTGGGGTTTCCCTCGGGCGCGCCGGCGGCCACCCATTTGGCAATCAGTTCTTTCTCGTCATCGGAGAGACGAACGGAATTCCGGAACGAACCATGCGCCGGATTGGCATGCCAGGGGGGCATCCGCTCGTTGCTGACAACTTCCGCGATGGTCTCCGCCCATCCGGCAACTTCCTCGTAACTCGTCATTGCAAACGGAGCGATCTCCCCTTCGCGATGGCATTCCACACAACGCTTCTGGAAGACGCGGGCGATCTGGTTGGAGTAGGTGATTTCGCTTTTGCTGTCCGGAGTGCGGATGCGGCCGATCAAGCAGCCGACGGCCGCGGTTTCGGCATTGGCGACCTTTTCGCCGGCGAGCAGTTGTTCGATGGCAACTTCCAGATCGTTGACCGTCGGTGCCTTGCGGGCGGTGCCGACGCCGTACTGGTCATCGATCCGGCCGTGATAGCGCACGACGCCGTCCGCGTCGAGCAGGAAGACCTCCGGGGTCCTCGTCGCTCCGATCCTGTCGGCAATCTTGTTCCCGACGTCCTTGAGCATGGGGAATTCGATTCCATGCTCTTTGGCATAGATCCCGATCTCCGTCACCGCATCCTGGCGGTTCGAGTTGATGCCGATGACCGCAATTCCCTTTTCGCTGAACTTCTTCTCGAGGGCGGAGAGACGCGGAGCATAGAGCTTGGCAAGCGGGCACTCGGTTCCCAGGAACGCGACGACAACCGCTTTCTTCCCGCTGAAATCCGAGAGAGAGAATTCCTTGCCCCGGTAATCCGAGAGCGTGAAATTCTCAACGCGCTTTCCGATCGACGACTTCGTCGTCTCCCCCTGCAATTGAGCAGCCAGCATTAAGCAGCAGGTCGCCACCAGCCCGAATCGAAACATCCGTTCACCATCCTTCTTTGATTTTTGGGAGAACTGCGGTCGGCGCGGACCAGTGTTT
This sequence comes from Planctomycetaceae bacterium, assembly GCA_050246455.1. Taxonomy (GTDB): domain Bacteria; phylum Planctomycetota; class Planctomycetia; order Planctomycetales; family Planctomycetaceae; genus CAZVJA01. Next base: position 4,781 of record JBFWWA010000140.1, on the reverse strand, counting down.
GATGGCGGGCCTCAGTTTGGCTGCGGCCCGAAACGCGCAAATACCCCGAGTCTGCTCACAATACCCGGGAAACCCCGGTTTGGTTGCAGTCAGTCGGTCGCACGTCCTGCACCCAGATTGAAGTTCTGTTCAGGTTGTCAGACCCCGAATCAGGTGTCAATTCCAGTTTGAGTCCCTGAAGAAGACTTTAGGCGGCCCCCCGCAAGAACACCTTAGCGCAGCAGCCCGGTCAGTGGTATCTTTCGCCCTCGTTCGCGGGGCCTCGGCAGCTGAAAACGGGCAGCGAGCATCACCTCATCTCACGTCCAAGACACGTATTACGGCGGCTTGTCGATCGGCAATAACCGGGGCATGGAGGCTCCCACTTCGATGACAGAGATTCACGCCTGCAGAACTCAACGAATGCGCCGCCGCGCGGCCTGGGGATTAACGGTCCTTCTCGGGATTGTCGCAGGCTGCTCCGAAACCGCATCCGTTCCCGACGATTCGCAATCTGTCGCTGCAGCAGACAGCCTGTCACGTCCGCCCCTGAACGAAGGGGAAACGGCAGAGGCCGTGGCGACAATTCCGACGAACCCCTTCTCTCCGGTCGATAAACCGGCGCTCCCGGCTGCGTCCAGAATCGTTCACGCTCCGCCGCGATTTCAGCGAGGCGAGCAGTTTCCAGTGATTCGCACCGTCACGCAAACTCTTACACAGAATTCGGCGCAGGGGACAACTTCCAGTACATCGCGTCTCGAGGCGGAGATGATTCTCGCCGCGGAGGAGTCTCGTGAAGACGGAAGCAGCCGCCTCGGGGTGCAATTTGAACGGCTTCGATATTCCCGAGATCTTGCGGGTGACAAGTTCGAGTTCGATTCGCAGAACCCTGCGGCCGTGCTTCCCGCCGACGTTCTTCCGTACCGCGGGCTTGCCGGGAACCGCTTTGCCCTCTGGGTGGGACACGACAACACGATTCAGGAGCTCGTCGGCTTCTCGGATTTCCTGAACCGGTCTCTCGCAAGCCTGCCGGCGGATGGGCGCGCGGCGATCGCATCCCACTTTGATGCATTGCCACCTGAAGAAATCGTTTCACAGTTCCTGGATGAGAGCGTCGGGCTTCTGCACGACGATTCCGCGGTGCGCGGTGGCTCGACGTCCTCCGTCAAAGTGGGAGAGAACTGGACGCGTCTGCGCAGCGTTCAGCTTCCGGTTGCCCACCACATCAGTACGAAATACTCGATCGTTTCCTGCACTCCGGAATTTGCGGAGATCGAGCTGGCGGGAACCATTGCCCCTCCCAAAGAGCCGGCGGCGCAGCCGGTTGCCGTCGTGATTCACCGCGGACACGTTTTCGGCCGCTGTCGCATCGACCGTCGTACGGGCCTGCCGATCGATTCACAAACCGAGCAGCAGCTCGAGATGCACGTCCCAACCGCCAACGGCACCAGGATCGAGCAGCAGAAGCGAGTTGTCACGACGTTTCGCGTCGGCCTGCCGGGCGCCGATTCCGCACGAGGCGCGAACGCGAACTAGCGAAACAAAGAAGCCCAGGGAAGACTTTCCCTGGGCTTTGATTTGTAACGACACCCGGGCTACTTGGAAGGTGCCGGGTCCGGGCGATAGATCCAGCGAGGATCATTCTTGATCCGGACTTCCGTCTCCATCGAGTTGAGCTCGTCGCCGGGTCGCTCGTATTCGACGGCGAGGGTGCGGCGGAGCGTAACCGGTTTTCCGTCGGCGTCTTTACCGCGCTGATAGGCACTGGAGAAACCGGTGAGGAACAGCGTGTACGCGTCAGCTCGCGGATCAACGCCGCGGAACATGAAGACGCCGTAGATTGCGTTCTCTTTCTTGTCGCCGACGGCCGTCTCCGGCGGAATCGGTCCAACGACGTCGACCGAATTCTTGAGCGGCAGCCGTTCCCGTTTCGCGATGGCCGCAAGCGCCTCAGGGAGGATCGAATCGGCGTAGACCTTCGTTCCCGAGTTGTCGACCGCGACAAGAGTCGCCTCGGGTGAGAAGATTTGCGTCGGAGCCGGATCCTGAACGTTCACCGGCTCGGTGTCGGACTTGTCGACCTTTCGTTCGAGAGGACGATTCACCGCTTTGTAGACGACGTACCAGATCTGCTCCTTGGCTTTCTGCCCCGTCTTCGAATCGGTGACGTCAATCCAGATCATCCGCATCGGCTTGAGGGTCGTCTCAAGGATCCAGATGTCGCGCTGCTCACCGAGTTCTTCACCCGTTGCGAGCGGCGGAACGACTCGAACGAAACCGCGTTCGAGATCGGCGGCAACAGCGAACTGGCGCTCCGGGGAAAGGGCGCAAACTGCGACGGCAGCCAGCAGGAGTAATCCGAGTGATCGCATCAAACGCTCCCAGAAACGGCGGAAAATCCGTTCGCAATTCGACTTCCGTCCGTGATCATCCACTATATCGACCGGCGAAAAGCAGGGTCAAGACGCGGTCTCGACAATCCTTCCCTCCCCGCTGTGGCGCAGGCCTTTTATAGGGGTTCTGCCTTGGGAATAAGCCGGAATTGGAGCGTTCCGCAGGGTCCCTGGCACGAAGAGTCGATTAATGCTGGTCATACGACGACAGGAGCATTTCAAACGCGTCCCCTTCGTCCGCCATTTCGAGCACACTCCGCCGAATCTCTTCGACATCGACGGTGGCGGCGGGGTAGCTGTTGAGCATGACGAACATCGCCCGGTCGTCGATTTCGCGGACCGCCAGACTGCCGTGAGCAATCTCGGCGTTGAGCCGGAGCGCGTATTCCAGAAACTCCTTCTGCGCCGTCCCGCAGACGCTCGAAAGTGTGACCAGATTGTCGGCGGCGTTACGACTTCGCTCGATGACCACAATTTGCCGGCGACCCGTCGGAAGTCGGACTTCGACGTGGAACCGCTCGTCGACCCGCTTCCAGCGGACGTTTGACGCATTGCGGAACGCTTCGCTGAGCATCGTTTCAATTTCCGGAACGTCTCCCGCGACCGCGTTCAACAGCTGCGCTGCTTCGATCGCGTCGCGCGGCCGGTTTGCGGCGGTGGGGGACATCAGAGTCGCGAGGCACTCGGCGATTTCGAGCGAGATCGCGGGATTGATCCGGCGCGCATCGACAGGCGGCGGGTCCGCAACCATCCTGTTGAGCTCGCCGAGAGTGCGCGCAGGAAACGGAAGCCGTCCCGTAAGCAGCACGAAATAGCAGACGCCGAGAGCATAGACGTCAGTCGCAGTTCCCGCCGCTTCACCCGTGAAAAGTTCGGGCGCCATGTAGTGCGGCGTTCCCACGAGCACGTCACGGCCGATGGCTTCCGCCGAACGAACTCGCTTGGCGAGTCCGAAATCGGCAATTTTCGGAACTCCCTGATGCGTCAGCAGGACGTTGTCGAGCTTCAGATCGCGATGGATGATTCCGCGATGGTGCGCGGCGGCCATCGCATCGGCGATGCGCAGCGCAATCAAGGTGGCCCGCAGCGGAGTCTGACGTCCCTGCTCGTCAACGAGCCTCTGCAGCGAGCGACCGGCGACAAACTCCATTTCGAGGAAATGATAGCCGCGGTCTTCGCCGATCGCGTGGATCGTGATGATGTTCGGATGCACGAGGGAAGCGGCGGCGCGTCCTTCGTCACGAAAGCGTGCGACGTAGTCGATATCGGCCTTTGTGGCGCGGGGCGAGAGAATTTTAAGCGCACATTTTCTCTCGAGATGGTGATGGTGGGCGAGATAAACGCGCCCCATTCCGCCGCTGCCGAGGAGATGATCACACTGGTAAATGTGCAGTTTCTCGCCGAGCAGCTGGTCGAAGTCGGATTCGGCGGCTGTGCTCCCCTTTCCGCCCGAGCCCGACAGTTCGTCGATTTCGTCGCGAAAGAGCATCGTTTCGGTCAAATTGAGCTGGTCCGCCCGCTGCAATTCGCCCCCGCAACGTGGGCAGATTCCGGCAATGACCGGATGACCGAATCGAGCGTTGCAGGCGGGGCAATAAATCGACCGACCTCCTCAGACGACAGAGAGCGAACTTCCGGCGTTTTATTCGTCTCACCGCGGTCAATATTGAGCAGCTTCAGCGCGCGATGATCCGTCCATTACATGCCCCCGCAGCGGCAGGGTCAATTCCCCGGCACCTGGTTTGCAGCGGATTCCGGCATGCACCGAGAAAACATTCGCTATTCAGATGATGTCTGGTGAGATAAAATCGGAGCCAACTTCGCTCTGTTTTACGAACGTCTCGGCTGTGGAACCCGCCCGGCATGCAACAATTACCGATTTTGCCCACTTCTGAACCCACCTTTCCTTCGGCCAGTGGGGGTTCAAAGGGTTCCTATGCCTTCGTCAGCCTCGGCTGCCCGAAGAACCTGGTCGACAGCGAGAAAATGCTGGGAACGCTCGCTCTGGACGGTTACACACTGGTTTCCGAACCGGATGGAGCCGACTTCGTCATCGTCAATACCTGCGGGTTCATCGAGAGCTCGCGCGCGGAGTCGAAATCGGTCATTCGCGAAATGCTCGACCTGAAACGAAAGGGGAAGACGAAGGGAGTCATCGTCGCCGGCTGCCTTCCGCAGCGTATCGGCCCCGCGCTCATCGATGAACTGCCGGAAATTGATCATATCGTCGGCGTCTTCGGACGGGACGAAATCAACCGGGTCGCAGATCATCTTGTCGGCGGCGCCCGAGAGCAGCGGGAGCTGTTCCGCCCCGCCCCGCTCACTGCGCTCGACGATCGCGCCCGGCTCCGCATCACGCCGAAGCACTATGCATATCTGAAAATCTCGGAAGGCTGCGACCGGACCTGC
>JBFWWA010000139.1:0-9514 GCA_050246455.1 Planctomycetaceae bacterium | reverse complement strand
GGGGATTCCCGGCAATTCTGATCAAAGAGTTCTCTCACATCCGCCGCGAGCGTTCGACACTCTTCTTCATGTTCGTCGTGCCGGTTCTTCAGACATTTATTTTCGGCTATGCGATCGATACGCAGATCGAGAACATTCCGACGGTCATCTACGATCTCGACGGCCGATCGGCGGCGCGAGAGCTGCGCGACGCGTTCCGGAACACGCGGACGTTCGAAGTTGTCGAGCGGGTCTACGACGACGAGACGTTTCGGCGGATGATGACCTCCGGACGTGCGAAAGTCGGGGTGCGCATTCCGCCCGACTACACCGATAAACTCGTTCGCGGCGAGCAGACGGAAGTGCAGGTTCTGATCGACGGCAGCGATTCCCAGGTCGCAACGACGGCGCTCAACTCGACCGGACTGCTGGGGTTTAATCTCTCGATCCAAATCGCCCGGAACCTGGCCGACAATCTGCCGACCGTTCCCGCGCGCGATGCCACCGGGCGCGTCGCATTGCCGATCGAGATGCGGCCGAGACTTCTCTACAACCCGGATCTCGAAAGCTCGCACTTCTTCGTGCCGGGACTCGTCGGGATCATTCTGCAGCTCGTCACGCTGTTCCTGACGTCGTTTGCGATCGTCCGGGAGCGCGAGCTCGGCACGCTCGAACAGCTTTTCGTCACGCCGGTCGGCAAGGCGGGGCTGCTGCTCGGAAAACTGACGCCGTATGCGTGCATCGGCTTCGTGGAAACCTTAATTGTGCTCGTTGTGATGGTCTACGTCTTCGGCGTGCCGATCAACGGAAGCCTGGTGCTGCTGCTGACACTCTCGATGCTGTTCCTGATCTGCGCGCTCGGGCTGGGGATCATGGTCTCGACACTTGCCAGGACGCAGCTGCAGGCGATGCAGTTCGCGTTCATCATCATGCTGCCGTCGGTGCTTCTCTCGGGTTTCGTCTTTCCGCGGAGCCAGATGCCGTTCCCGATCTATCTGATGTCGTTCGCGATTCCGGTCACCTACTTCGTCGAGATCCTGCGCGGCGTGGTGCTTCGGGGCGCCGACCTCATCGATCTTCTTCCGTTCGTCGGTGGGCTCGTGGTCTGCACCGCAATCATTTTTTCGATCAGCCTCGCCCGGTTCCAGAAGCAGCTCGGGTAACGGACGTCACCCGAGGGACCGGCAGAAGTCAGTTTCGGAAATCTTGATAAGGAACCCCGGAAGCCAGGAATGCGGAGCAGTTGACGATGGACAATTGAGTATGGAAGTGACCCTCTCGGAAAATGGTGAGTACAAACTTCCATCCTCTCTCTGATTCTCGGGTTTTTTCTCCTGGATTCCTGGGTTCCTTATTGAGAAACTCCGACTCCCTGGCGAGAATCACTTCTCTTTCCGCTTCAGTTCGCTGTCGTGGTCTTTGACGAACTGGCGGATGTCCTCGCCGAAGTTGAGGAGCCGTTCCCACTGTTCGACGTAAAGCGTGACCGGCATGCGCTGCAGCCCGTAGACGCTGACGGCCCCCTTCTGGCTGACTTTGCAGTACAGCGAGCCCCGCTTCGGCTCCGATTCGGTGAGCATCTTCGTCGCTTCTTCAATAGTGAGCTCGCCCGAGGCGACCTTTGCGAGGATTTCTTCCTTCTTCATTCGATCTCCCTTTGGGTTGAATGAGGTTTGAATGGAGGTCCTGACCTCTTTGCGATCCGCCCCCAAGCCGACGACTTGTCGTCGGATTCATTTCGTGTTCCGGTCCCCGCTCAGCAACACGCGGCGGCCGGTTGTGGAATTCTCGTTTCGGCCGCATCATAACGCAACCAAGCAAGACGCCAATACGGAACTTCATCCAATCGCTTGCGACACGGCGAAACCATACCGCCGCCACCAGGAGTGGATGCGGAAGATCGAATTGGAACTGCAGCAACGGCCCGAAGGCAGATAGTCGATGCCCGAGACGATTCCAACTTCCGTGGAAGCGACCCGTCGACACGTGTCCTATCGCGAGGCGCTCATCGTCTGGTGCCGCGTGGCGGCGCTCAGCTTCGGCGGACCGGCGGGTCAGATTGCCGTGATGCACCGCATCCTCGTCGAAGAGAAGAAATGGATCCGCGAAGACCGATTTCTGCATGCGCTGAATTACTGCATGCTGCTGCCGGGACCGGAGGCGCAGCAACTCGCAACTTACATTGGCTGGCTGATGCATGGCGGACGCGGCGGGCTCACCGCGGGAATTCTCTTCGTGCTCCCGGGCTTTGTATCGATTCTGATTCTGAGCATTCTGTATGCGAGTTATCAGGATCTTGCAGTGGTGCAGGCGGTTTTCTTCGGCCTTAAACCCGCGGTCATGGCGGTTGTCGTCGAAGCGCTCATCCGCATCGGCAAACGAGTCCTCAAGAATCGAGCGATGTTCGCGATTGCCGCTGCGGCATTTGTGGCCCTGTTCTTCTTCAACGTCCCGTTTCCGATGGTCGTCATTGCCGCGGGCTTGATCGGGTTTCTCGGCGGTCGACTGCGTCCCGATCTGTTCGTCGTCGTCAAAGGGAAAACGGGCGACGCTCACGGCGAAGTCTTCGCTGACGCGATCGATACAACACGCCTGCAACTGCGCCCGACCTGGAGTCGGAGTGCCGCGGTGCTCCTGCTCGGCATTACGCTCTGGTTCGGTCCGGTAATTGCCGTCGCGACGACGCTGGGGCCCGAGCATGTCCTGACACAGGAAGGGATGTTCTTCAGCAAAGCGGCGATGGTGACGTTCGGCGGCGCGTATTCGGTGCTGACATACGTTGCGCAGCAGGCGGTGGAACGCTTCGGCTGGCTCGAAGCGCACGAAATGCTCGACGGGCTGGGAATGGCCGAGACGACTCCCGGGCCGCTCATTCAGGTCGTGCAGTTCGTCGGATTCCTCGGCGCGTTCCGCAGCCCTGATCCGTTCGAGCCGATGGCGGCCGGAGTTCTCGGCTCGCTCATCACAACGTGGGTGACGTACGTCCCCTGTTTCCTGTGGATCTTCCTCGGCGCGCCGTACGTCGAGCGGCTGCGCGAACGGCCATCGCTCACTGGGGCTCTCTCGGCAATCACGGCGGCGGTGGTCGGAGTGATCCTGAATCTTTCGATCTGGTTCGCGCTGCGGGTGCTATTCGGAACGGTTAACGAGCTCGACTGGCTGGGAATGCGAATTTCACTCCCGGACGTTTCAACGCTTCGTCCCGGTTCGCTGCTGATTGCCGTTGTTTCGGCGATGATGCTGTTCGCGTTCCATCGAGGCATGCTGACAACGCTCGCCACGGCGGCAATTCTTGGCGTCATCTGGCATTGGGCGGCCCGGTGAGGCATTGCCGTCGATGAAACGCGACGCATTCGGGTGGCACGCCCTTCGCCGGCTCAGCGCGTACCGAGAGTGTCCGGGAATTCGAACCAGTTTCCACGGAGATTCCGGGGCACACTTCGTTTTGCCCCGGTCACCCGAATTCAAGCCAGAGCATTTCGACTCTCATTCCCAGCGACAGTCCCGGACCTGAATTCCCGGACGGCCTCCGTACCACCCGTGTTTCCGGGCAAAGCTCGCGGCCGTGAGAAGGTTGTGTGCACCGAGTTTGAGCGAAAGCGAAGCGGCCAGAGGGGAAATGAATCCCCTCAGGCCGCTCGGTGAAATTTCAGGAAGCACAGACGGGAACGGCTGCAGTTCCTTTCTCGATCCGCTCTCAGCCGAATTCCGGCCGGCGGCGGTGGAGTTGATCTTTGAGGCGGGCGACGATGCTCGAATGCATCTGGCTGACGCGCGACTCCGAGAGTCCCAGCGTGTTGCCGATCTCTTTCATCGTCAGCTCTTCATAATAGTAGAGGATGATGATGAGGCGTTCGTTGCGGTTGAGACCCTTGCAGACGAGCTTCATTACGTCGCGCTGCTGAATGCCGCGCGTCGGATCTTCACCCTTGCTGTCTTCGAGGATGTCGACTTCGCGAACGTCCTTGTAGCTGTCGGTCTCGTACCACTTTTTGTTGAGACTGACGAGATTAACGGCGCTCGCTTCGCTTTTGAGTTTCTCGAACTCCGGCATCGGCAGCTGCATCCGCTTTGCGAGCTCCGCGTCGGCCGGCGGACGTCCGAGTTCCGCTTCCGCTTCTTTCCGCGCGGCTTCGAGCTTGCTCGCTTTACTGCGGACAAGACGCGGCACCCAGTCCATCGTGCGAAGCTCGTCGAGCATCGCACCGCGGATGCGCGGCACGCAGTACGTTTCAAACTTCACGCCCCGATCCATGTCGAACGCGTCGATCGCGTCCATCAGGCCGAAGACTCCCGCCGAGATGAGGTCGTTGAGGTCGACGCCTTCCGGAAGCTTCGACCAGACGCGCTCGGCGTTATATTTCACGAGAGGCAAGTAATTCTCAATGAGGAGATTTCGCAGATCTTGGTTCGTCTGATCTTTTTTGTAGATCTTCCAGACTTCCGCGATATCCTCGGTGACCCTCGTGGCCATTGAACCCTCCATGATGATGAATCACTCTATTAAGCTTGTCTTGCGGCTGGCGCTGTTGTCGTCGATGTCGCTGCGAAATGCCGTGCAATTTCGAGCTCGACGGCTTCTTCAATGACGCGGCGGGCCAGTTCGCCAATCACGAAACCGACCGCATAAAAGACCGCCAGAGCCACGAGCGCCGATTGAATCGTTCCCGGAAAGTCCGAACCGGCGAGCAGGCCGCGCAAGGTGATCGTTGTGAATCCGATCAAAGCGAGGCGATTGGCGAACTGACTGGCCACCGGTCACACTCTTCCGGAATACCGGACCGCACCACGGCGAAATCGCCGCAGCACGAGTCAAAACACGCGCAATCCCCCCTAAGAGATTTATCGGCTCGTTTGCGTATTTCATTGAGAAATTTCTTCGTGAAACTCGTGACTGGAACAACCGGTCGAGTGACCACAAACTGCGCAGCTTTCCGCGTCCAACGGTGCGCTGAACGCAACCGGGGAAGCGGTGATCGATCGCTAAAAGTTTTCGGGAACGAAAGTTACGAAGGACGGCGTCGATCGCGCCGATCGAGAAACGAGCGTTTCACGACGCGTGATCAACTGGCAGACGAACGAGTTGCTTCAAGGCGGGAAGATCGAGGTTTTTGACTCAAGACGAGTCGGAGGGTCAGGCAGATTTGGAGAGATATCGGCGGCGGATTCTGGGGAAAAACTCTCCCTGCTCGGTGCGGTTGGCAGCGAGCTGGTGCAGGCGCCGCGCAATCTGAGTGATGGCGCGTCCGGCGGGAGCGGTCGGTTGTTCGAGCAGAAGCGGTCGGCGGCGCAGGACCGAAGTGGCGACGGCCGGATCCAACGGAACGCATCCGGCGGAACCGACCTCCTTGTATACGAAAAGCCGCGACGTCTGCTGCAGCCGCTCGACAATGACGTCGGCCTGCTGCGAAGACGCCGCCTGATTCACAATGACTTCCAGCCTTGGTCCGCTGGAGGCGGAGAGGGCTTTGATTGTGGCGTAGGCATCGGCGAGCGCCGTCGGCTCCGGCGTGGTGACGACGAGCACGAGTTCGGCGGCGCTCACAAACTCGCGCACCGAACGATGAATGCCCGGTCCTGAATCGATGATCACGAAATCGTGCGTCTGCTCGAACTCTTCAAGCTGCTGGAAGATTTCCTGCTGTGCCGATTCCGGACAGTCGGCGACATCCGCCAGTCCGCTCGCTCCCGGGACGACGTCGATTCCTTCCGGTCCGCGAAGCACAATCTCCGATAACGTCCGTGCGCCGGTAACGACGTGTGACAGGTTCCAGTAGCCGTTGAGTCCGCAAAGCAGATCGATATTCCCCAGGCCGAGGTTCGCATCGAACAGTCCGACCGATGCATCGAGCCGCGACAGTGCAATCGCGAGATTGAGCGCGAGATTCGTTTTGCCGACTCCTCCTTTGCCGCTGGTGACGGCAATGGTGAAGGCGCGCGTCGATGAACTGTTGACGGTTCGAGCGCGGAGATGCTGGCGTTGTTCCATCAGTCCGCGGAGAACGGTGGCCTGGTCCATGGCTTTTGAATGTCTAATGACGAATGACGAATTTCTAAAGAAGCACGAAGTCCGAAGTGCGAAATGAATGTGCGATGCGGTGTTCTGAGTTTCCGGTAGCCGGTTTTCTCAGCAGTGTACGAGTTCGCTTCCGAGAACCAGCCGCGCGAGCCGATCCGCCCGTGCCGGTTCGATATCGTCCGGAACTCCCTGTCCGGTGGTAACGTAGCTGATGGGGAGGCGAACGCTTCGGGCAATTGAGAGAAGCGATCCGAGCCCGGGCGCTTCGTCGAGCTTGGTAAGGATCAGAGACGTTGCGCTTGCGGCCGCGAACTTGCGAGCGGTCGATTCGAGGTGGCGGAGACTTGCGGTCATGCTCATGACGAGATGGACTTCGTCGACGCGCGCCTCGGCCAGCAGCGATTTCAATTCCTGAATCTGCAGCTCATCGCCGGGGCTGCGGCCCGCGGTATCGATCAGGACGAGGTCCAGTCCGGAGAATTCGTCGAGTGCCCGACGCATCTCCTGCGGGCTGGTGACGATCTTCATCGGCAGGTCGATGATCTCCGCATAGGTCCGCAACTGTTCAACGGCCGCGATGCGATAGGTGTCGACGGTAACAAGCCCCATGCGGATGCCGTCGCGAAGGCGGAAATTGGCGGCGAGCTTCGCAATGGTCGTCGTTTTTCCGACACCGGTCGCTCCCACCAGCGCCACCACCTTTCGCTGGCCAGGCCGGGGCGAGATGGGATCGCAGCAGCGAATTTCGGATTCGACCATCGCCTGCAGCAGCTGCCGTGCATCCTCAATATCCGCAAGCTGATCGGGAGCGCAGCTTCTTTTCAAACGGCAGACGAGGTCGCGAGCAAGATCTTCGGGGATCTCGACGTCAATCAGTTCGGTGTAGAGCTGAAACAGTTCGCCGGGAACTTCTTCGGCGCGGGGAACGTTTCCGCTGCGGCCGAGGTCTTCGATCATGCGATGAATGGCATCGAGTTTCGCGGAGAGCCGGGCGGCGGCATCGTCGCTCGATGCAGCCGCTTGGGGCTTCGCGGAAGGAGGAGCGGAGGCCGAAGCGCGCCGCCGCGAGGAATTCGTGGACGGGGTCTCGACCCCGAGCAAATCCTCGCCGTGATCGGCAACTCGTCCGAACGGAGTTCCACGCGAGGGTTTCGGCCGAGCCGAAGGATTCGATTGCCGGGCCGGGGGGGTGTTCGCGGTCTGCGATTTGACCGCGCGAAGAAGCGTCGCGAGATCTTCTGATGGCTCGGAGGAGATGTCCAGTCGGTTTCCGCGTCGCGGAGGAGCGGTCATCATGGCCGACGCGGCGGACTTCGGACCGGCGGACGAGGCGCCTTTGGAAACTCCGGCCGGAGCGGCGACACGTTTCGCGGGGGAAGTCGCGGCCGGTCGGACGTTCACACCGAGACCCGCCGTAATTTCGACTTCGCGGCGCGGCTTGAATATCGGCAGGAACCGGCGGTGTGTAATTTCCCGAGTATGGAGAATTACCGCGTCGGGTCCGAGCTCGATCCGGACCAGGTCGAGCGCTTCCTGCATGCTCGCTGCTCGAAATGTTCGGACTTCCGTCATGTTCCGTTTCCTTCCACCACTTTCGATCGGCTGGTTACACGCCGACTAGCGATCCCTGAACCGCTTCGACCGATACCTGGCCCACCGATTCGACTTCCGTATCCCGTGTGATTTCATTGAGGCTGAGGACCACCAGCTTCGGCAGCGCCGAGGTCGTAATCTGCTTGAGGCCCGCGCGAACCTGCGGACTGCAGAGAACAACCGGCGTGTAACCGGCGGCCACCAGCTTCTCGAGCTGGTCGGCAAGAGCGTTCGTCACCGATTCCGAAACTTGCGGCGACAGCTTGATGATCAAGCCGCGATCCGAGTAATCGAACCCGCCGGCCAGCACGTCTTCGAGCGTCGGATCGAGCGTGATGACGCGGAGGACCCGGTTGCGATCGCGATACTTCTGGCAGATTGTCCGGGCCAGAGAATTGCGGACGTATTCGGTGAGAATTCCGAGGTCCTTCGTCCGGTCGGCGTAGTCGCCGAGCGTTTCGAGAATTGTTTCCAGGTCGCGGATCGGCACGAGTTCGCGAAGCAGGTTGTTGAGAATCTGATGCACCGCCGCCGTCTTGAGGACTTCCGGAATGAGCTCTTCGACGACCTTCGGCGAGCTCTGCTTGAGATTGTCGAGAAGCTGATGCACGTGCTGACGCGTGAGGAGCTCGTGAGCGTGCGTCCGGACAACTTCCGTAAGATGCGTGATAAGGACCGCGGAAGGTTCGACGACGTTGTAACCAAGGAGCTCCGCACGTTCACGCTGCGCCGGCTCGATCCACTTGGCGGGTCGTCCGAATGCAGGCTCGACCGTCGGAATGCCCGGAATCTCTCCGGCAGCGGCGCCGGTATCGATCGCCAGCAATCCGTCGGTAAATGCTTCACCCCAGGCGACGGGAACGTCGCGAATCTTGACCTGGTAGCTCTTCTGATCGAGACGAATGTTGTCGCGGATGCGGACCTTCGGCAGGATGATTCCGAGTTCCTGCGCGATCTTGTGACGAACACGCGTGACTCGTTCGAGCAGGTCGCCCCCCGATGCCGGATCTGCCAGACGGATCAGACCGACGCCGAGCTCCAGCTCCAGCGGATCGACCACGAGATTGTCTTCGGGCTTCGGTTCGGGACGTTTCTGTTCCTTCGCTTCGACTTCCTGCTGCTTCATCGTGGCGGCAGCGGTGCGGTCGCGGCGAAGCGAGAGACCCAGAACTCCGCAGCCGGCGCTCAGAGCAAGAAGGGGCAATGTCGGCAGCGGACTCCAGGCGAGTGCGAAGAGGAACGCGGACGAAAGTCCGAGCGCTTCGGGATGATGGAACATCTGATTCACAACTTCGGCCGGCAGGTTGCTCTCCGACGAAGTTCGTGTGACGATGAGGCCCGCAGCCAGCGAGATCAGGAAGGCCGGGACCTGCGTGACGAGTCCGTCGCCGATCGTCAGGATCGTGAAGACCTCGACCGCACGGCCGAAGTCCATGTTGTACTTGAACATTCCGATCGCGAGACCGGCCAGAATATTGATCAGCGTGATGACGATGCCGGCGATCGCGTCGCCGCGGACGAACTTGCTGGCACCGTCCATCGCTCCGTAGAAGTCGGCCTGATCGGTCACTTCCTCGCGCCGCTTCTTTGCGGCATCCTGCGTGATGAGCCCGGCATTTAGGTCGGCGTCGATCGCCATCTGCTTGCCGGGCATTCCATCCAGCGCGAATCGGGCCGCCACTTCGCTGATGCGCGTGGCACCCTTCGTGATGACGAGAAACTGAATTGCGAGCAGGATGATATAGAGCGTGATGCCGATTGCGATCTGACCTTCAGCCACAAACGAGCCGAAGGCTTCGATGACGCCGCCGGCCGCCGCTGTGCCGTCTTCACCGCCGCGCGAAAGAATCAGCCGCGTTGATGCGACGTTGAGCACGAGACGAACGAGCGTGGTGCCGAGCAGCACCGCGGGAAAGACGCTGA
>JBFWWA010000138.1:0-9564 GCA_050246455.1 Planctomycetaceae bacterium | reverse complement strand
CACCAGATGCCGCGCGTAAGCAGCAAGATGGCTAACGGGTTGCCGGAGCGTTACGGAGTCCATCCGATGCAGCTCACAGGTCTGGAAGCTCGCGTACAAGAACCCGCGCACGCGCACCTCGTCTCGCTCGCGGTCGACCGAGATCGAAGGACAAAAGAAGTAGGTGACAAAGCAAACGGTGAACGGGAGTGTCAACAGAATCATCCCGACCTCTTTCGAGAAGATTCCGATCGCCACCGACGGGATCATCGCAACGACGGCCGCGACGATGAACTCTGGCCACGGCGGCCGGAAGTCGAGCCGCCTCTTCGTCGAGAATGGAGGAACAACCCCAACGGTAGCATGCGCCCCAGGCGTCATGCGCAGGCCCTCAGGTGCCGGGGATGGCAACAAGACTGGACGCACGCTTCGGTGGGGCACGAAGTCGAATCTGCAGAATTGACCAGAGAAACGCGGCGACTGGCCCCGTAGCCGATTCACCGGATGAACACCCGGCATCATTCCTACGAAACTCATTCGTCGGTCGTTGGAATCGGCTTGGCCCCGTTCGCTGATGGACGAAGGTTGATGCGTGAAGGTAAGATGGATTGCACGGAAATCGGCTCCGCCGAATCCCTCTCCACTGCTTGCGTGTTCGGATTTCGTCAACGTGCCCCGCTGGCTTTTCGCGTTCTGTCCGCCGGGAGTAGCAGTCGATGCGCATTCGAAGGAACGGTCGAGCGCCCCTGAACAGGTCCCGCCGCGCAGGGTTGGCCGCCCTCGGGTTGTGGTGTCTCGCTCCTTTGTTGCTTCTTGCTGAAAACAAGGAAGCGCTGTCCCCGGAGAAAGCAGCCGAACATGCGCGTGAACTGGCGGAGTACGATGCAAAGATCACACCGGACGATCGCGCGTATTGGGCGTACCGGCCGCTCGAACGGGTCGCGGTCCCTTCCGTCCGGGACTCAGACTGGTGCCGGAACCCGATCGATAATTTCGTCCTCGCAAAGCTCGAGGAAAAAGGTTGGAAGCCCTCGCCCGCAGTGGAGCATGCCACTCTTCTGCGGCGAATTCATCTCGACCTGATCGGATTGCCGCCGACGCCCGAGCAGCAGAACGAGTTCGCGGCCGACGAGTCGCTCGATGCCTACGAAAAAGTCGTCGACGCACTGCTTGCCGACCCGGGGCACGGCGAACGCTGGGCGCGGCATTGGCTCGATCTCGCACGTTACGCCGAGACGAACGGCTACGAACGGGACGCCATCAAACCGCATGCGTGGCGTTACCGCGATTACGTCATCGGCGCGCTCAACGCCGACAAACCGTACGACCGCTTCGTGCACGAACAGATCGCCGGCGACGAACTGCCTGAGGCATCGACCGAAACGGTCATTGCCACCGGCTTCAATCGCCTCGGTCCCTGGGACGATGAACCGGCGGAACCGGAACAGGATCGATCGGACCAGCTCGACGACATCGTTCGGACGACGTCCCAGGTCTTTCTCGGCATGACGGTCGGCTGTGCGCGCTGCCATGACCATAAGTTCGACCCCATCAGCATGCACGACTACTACCGGATGGTGGCCGTGTTCGACACGCTCCAGCGGCCGCAGAACGGCCGGACGGAGCTCGATCGACCCGCAGGATCGCGCGAGGCAAACGACCGCGTCAGGGAGCGCGAACAGCAAGTCGCCGCTCTGCGGGCGAAGATTGAACAACTGCGCAACAGCTTCCGCACGGAGTTTCTTTCAGCGGGTCGCAGCAAACTGCCGGCTGATGTCATCGCCGTTCTCGCGACCGAGCCGCCCAAGCGAACGCCTCCCATGCAGGATGTCGCGAACAAGTACGCACCCCAGCTCGATGCAGAACTTGCCGCCGCCATGCCTTCGGCAATGCGCGATGAAATCGACTCCGCGGAAAAGCGGATCACTCAGCTGATCATCGAAACGCCCGACCTTCCCGCAGCCTACTTCCTTCACGAAACGAGCCCCGCTCTTCCGAAGACCCCGCTGCTTTATCGTGGTCGCGCGACCAACCCGGGACCCCTTGTTCAACCCGGAGTCCCCGCGGTTCTCGTATCGCAGCAGCCGCAGTTTGAAAAGCCGGATCAGCACACATCGCGTCAGCGCATTTCCTTCGCACGCTGGATGACGAGCTCCGACAATCCCATTGCGGCGCGCGTCATTGTGAATCGCGTCTGGCAGTTTCATTTCGGCGACGGAATTGTCCCGTCATCGGGCGACTTCGGCGTGATGGGCCAGCCGCCGACTCATCCGGAGCTCCTCGACTGGCTCGCCAACTGGTTCTCGCAAGACGCCGGCTGGTCGCTCAAGAAACTGCATCGGCTCATCGTCACCAGCAGCACCTACCGGATGAGCAAACGGTGGAACGAAACGTACGGCGAGGACGATCCCGAAAACGAGCTGCTGTGGCGGTTCCCGTACCGTCGGCTCGAAGTTGAAACCATCCGCGACTCGATGCTCGCCGCCACCGGAATGCTCGACCGGAGGATGTACGGCGAGAGCGTGTACCTTTCCGTCCCGAAGGCTGCGCTCGAGGGGCACAGCGATCCCGGCGTGATCTGGAAACCGTTCGATGAAAAAACCGCGTCGCGCCGGACCGTGTACGCTTTCATCAAGCGCTCGCTCGTCGTGCCGATGCTCGAAGTCCTCGATTTGTGCGACACCACGCGCAGCTCCGACAAGCGCGCCGTCACCAGCGTGCCGACGCAGGCACTCACGCTCTATAACGGCGACGAAGTGAACCGCCAGGCAAGACACCTCGCAGAGCGGCTTCAGCGCGAAACACCCGGCGACGCTGCAAAGCAGCTCGAACTCGCCTACCGCCTCACGCTCTGCCGTTCACCATCGCCGACCGAATCAGCGGAAATGCAGAAGTATCTGCGCGAGGAATCAACAAAGCTGCAGTCGGAACTCGATCGTCACGGAAAGCCATGGACCGCGGACGGAAGCAGGAGCGAATCGCTTGTGCGGCTTTGTCGTGTGATTCTGAACCTGAATGAATTCGTCTACGTCGACTGAACGCCTCAAAACAACCCGCCCGGCATGCGGAACGGATGAGCCATGAACCAGCCCAATGTTCGTTTCAGCCCGAACATGACTCCCTGCGGAGGGACGCGGCGCGAGTTTCTATGGGAAGTCGGCGGCGGGTTCGCCGGACTGGCGCTGACCGATCTGCTCAGTCGCGACGGCTTCTTCAAGAATCGACTCGCTGCCGCGGAAACCGTCGACGACGGCGCGGTGCATCTGCTCGCCGCGAAGCCGCCGCACAAAGCCACCAAAGCGAAGCATTGCATCTTCCTGTTCATGAACGGCGCCCCGAGCCAGGTCGATACGTTCGATCCGAAGCCCGAGCTCGATAAGCACGACGGCCTCCCGTACAAGGGACCGGCGAAAGTCGGCTCGAACGGGCGGCCTATCGGCTACCTGATGAAGTCGCCGTTTCCGTTCAAGAATCACGGGCAGTGCGGACTGCCGATCAGCAGCCTCTTCCCGCACACGGCCAAATACGCCGATGACCTCTGCGTCCTGCGCGCGATGTATACCGACACCGCCGCCCACGCTTCCGGCTGTCTGCAGATGAACACCGGCAGCGTGCTCATCGGCCGGCCGAGCCTCGGCTCGTGGCTCAGCTACGGACTCGGCACCGAGAACGAAAACCTCCCGGCCTACGTTGTCATGTGCGACCCGCGCGGCGGACCGATCGGCAGTGCCTCGAACTGGACGGCGGGCTACATGCCGGCCGCCTACCAGGGAACGCTCTTCCGCAGTTCCGGCCCGCCGCTGCTCGACCTCGTGACACCGCCCGGCATCACGCCACGCGCGCAGCGCGAATCGCTCGATCTGCTCGGCCGTCTCAATCGCGAACATCTCACCGCGCATCCGGGAGATTCCGAGCTCGCCGCGCGCATTCTCTCCTACGAGCTCGCCTACCAGATGCAGACCAGTGCCGCGGAAGTTGTCGATGTCGATAAAGAAGATGCACAGACCCGCGCAATGTACGGGCTCGACGACAAGCTCACCGCCGACTTCGGCCGTAAATGCCTCATCGCGCGCCGCCTCATCGAAAAGGGTGTCCGCTTCGTGCAGCTCTATTCCGGCGGCGGCCATCTCGAAGACACCTGGGACGGCCACACCGATTGCATTACCAATCACAAAACACACGCCGGCGAAACCGACAAGCCGATCGCCGCGCTCATCACCGACCTCAAACGCTCCGGCCTCTGGGATGAAACGCTTCTCGTCTGGGGAGGCGAGTTCGGCCGCACGCCGACGAGCGAAGGAGTTGGCAAGCCGGGTCGCGACCACAACTGGCTCGGATTCTCAATGTGGATGGCGGGCGCCGGCGTCAAAGGGGGCCAGGCGATCGGCACGACCGATGAGCTCGGCTTCCTCGGCGTCGCAGACCGCACGCACGTCTCGGACCTGCACGCGACGATTCTCCACCTGATGGGGCTCAATCACAAAGAGCTCACCTATTTCTACCAGGGGCTCGACCAGACCATCACCGGAACCGAACGCGAGATCAAGCTCATCACGAAGGCGATTGCGTGACAACGACTCACCGCGGAGTTCGCAGAGGAGCCAGAGAAGAGTTTTCGATAAAGAAGCCAGGAATTCAGTACGAGCATGGAGGGAAGGGGATGGTAAATGCGACGCCCTCTTGCAGCTTTGCGAAGTGATCCCACTCTGATTGTCGACCTTTTTGAACATCGCGATAAGCCAGAAACCCAAGTTCACGATTCCCTTCTCCATTCTCCTTCATTGTCCCTCCAATCCTCGCTTTTTCCTCTCCTGGCTTCCTGGTTTCCTTATTAGTCGATCTTCCCCGTACGCATCTCCGTGAACTCCTTGTCTCCGTGGCGAATCACTCGCCGCGAACAGCGGCGAAGAATCCGGCGGCCGTCCATTTCATGAACCACTCCCGAAGCAACTCTGCAAAGTCGTCGGGCAGCCTCGGCTCGCTGTAGGAATTGGCAACGCACTCGATCGCACCTTCCAGCATGGCGCCAGAGTGCAGCAGTCGCAGCAGATGATATTCGAGCGAGTCGAGTTCCCAGCGGCGAACGATGTAGTCGCGGCGGCTGACTGCAAGGTAAGTCGGTCGTGCGGCGGGCATCTCCGTCGTTCGACCTTCCTTCACGGCAGTCGCATATTCGTGCACTGGAAAACTGAATTCCCGAAGCTCGAGGCATGCAACTGTTTCGAGCCGCACGTTCGCCCACTGCTCTGGGGGAATTGCGAGCAGATCGTCGACCTTGAGCAACTCCTTCCCTTCGACTCCCGGTCCGTCGAAAACCTCGCTGTAGGTCCGCTCCAGTGTGGCGAGGTCGATCATGAACTCGGCCCAGTCGGGACCAGTTGTCGATGCATCCTTGGCCGGGCGCGTTTCCGCGAGATAAGCGGGAAAACGTGCACCAAGCTTTCCAAGCGTATAACTCCTGGAAGGGCACGCCTGCAGGTATTCGAATGCGAGCGCGTCGAATGCCTCGGCGCCCACCGCATGCAGGAGCGCCGGAAATTCGTCGCGCAGACATTCCAGAAGCCGCGCGTAGTAGGCGTTACCGTAGACGCGCAGCCGGTCCATGCTCGAAAGCTGCCGCGACGGCTCGACGACCTGCTCAATGTCACTCGCAGAAATGTCGATCGCGTCGCGTGCGGCCGCCGAATCGATCCCCGCCGGAATTCCCTCAGGGTGCATGATCACCGCCTGCATCCAGCGTTCGATCTGCTCCAGAGTTCGCGGCTCGTCATGCATCGCAGTTCGCTCTCTCATTCAAACTCAGCGGTGATGAACGTCGCCGGCTGAGGAATTGCGCTGCTGGACTGCAAAGCTTCCGCAAACGAAGGCGAAGGTTCCGCGACCCCCGCCAGTTCCTTCGTCATATGTGCGCGCGCCTTGAGCACTTCTGCGTGCATCACCGGGAACTCGGGAATGCTCGCATCCCATTCCAGGAGCGTCGAGACGCCCCCCGTCAGCTCGTGCGCGAGCCGGTACAGCTCCCACACCGGGTCGATCACCGGTCCGTCATGCGTATCGATCAGGTGCGTCCGGCAGTTCGTATGCCCAGCCAGATGAAATTGCACGACACGATCGTGCGGAATCGAGCGGAGAAACGCGACCGGGTCGAGATCGTGATTAAAACAGGAAACGTAGACATTGTTGACGTCAATGAGCAGCCCGCAGCCGGTCTCGTCTGCAAGCCGCGTGAGAAATTCCCACTCCGGCATTCGGGAATCCGTGAACGTGATGTAGCTCGACGGGTTTTCGAGGACGATCGGCCGTTCGAGATAATCCTGCACGGCCCGCACGCGCTCGACGACGTGCTTGAGCGTCCGCTCATTGAACGGAATCGGCAGGAGGTCGTGCGCGTTGAGCCCCACCACTCCGGTCCAGCAGACATGGTCCGAGATCCAGCGGGGCTTGATGTCGCGCGCCAGATCACGAAGCCCGCGAAGATAGTCGAAGTCGAGCGGGTCGGTACTGCCGATTGAAAGCGAGACCCCGTGCATCACAACGGGGTATCGTTCCGCGATCTGGTCCAGAACATAGCGCGGCCTGCCGCGCGAGTCCATGTAGTTCTCGGAGATGATCTCGAACCAGTCGACGTCGGGGGAATGTTCGAGGTTGTGCGAATAATGCTTCGCGCGCAATCCGACGCCGAGCCCCAGATTCGGGTGCCCCAGACGTGGGTCTGCCATGGCGATTATCCTCAACGCTTCGACTGCGGAGCCGCGTTCGCGAATGGAATTCGAGCGCACCGGTCCGGCGGCAGCCTCTTCTTTCCAGACAGAGAACCGAAGTCTACTTCTTTGCCTCCGGAGCAGGTCCGACCGGCGCGTTCTCTTCCTTCATGACCTTCTCGAAGGTGGCGCGCGCTTTCGTCCAGGCCCCTTCCATCAGCGGCATATGGCAGCCCCCCTTCCCTTTGCAGTCGTTGAGGCCGGGGTTTTCACCGCAACCACCTTGCCCTTTGCATTCATTCTTGCCGCTGCAGTCGTGCTTCACGGTGGCGCAGTCTCCCTGGCCGGCGCACTCGTTCGCCCCCCCTTTGTGATGGCTGCAGGCGTTCAAGCCGCGGCAGACGTTGTTCACGGAGACGATCAAGTACTCCGTCTTTCCCTGGTCCGCCTTTTTCTTGGCAAGCTCCAGCAGCCGCGCTTTTCGATCTTCGCCGTTGCGCTTGTTGTTCTTTTTTCCCGGCGGTGTGGGTGCACTGGCCTGACCGGCAGGAGCGGCGGGAGGTGCCGCGGGATTCGTCTTCGGCGCTGCTTCTTTCTTGGCTTCGCCGCAGCCGATCGAACTCCCCGCAATCATTCCGCCGAAAGCGGCGGCGGTGTAACGGGCGAAATCGCGACGATTGAGATCCTTGCGTTCCATGGTGTTCCTTTCAGGGGGGAGTGATCGAATCCTGCCCTGCCATCACACATTCCGCGGCGCGGCGCGTCAAGAGACGCGCAACGGGATGCATCGACGCTGGAACACCGCCGCATCGGGAATGTCGCCACGCCAATAAAAAAAGGCAGGCGATTCGCCTGCCCGATACCGTTTCCGGTACTGCGTGAAATTTCACGATTCAAGGTTCACCGGATCCGGCCGCAACATTGTCGAGAAAAGCGGTCCGGAGTTCAGATCGGTCAGCAGGCCGCACATGATTCGTTTGAGAATAATGGCGGATAAGGGGGGTGAGGCCTGCCGGCGACCCGAAAGAAGGTGATTCCCTGGAAATTGCGTTGGAAAAAAGTCCGATGGAACAGCTGGAGTATCGCCGACGGCTCGGTTTCCGTCTGTGGGATATCTCACATACCGGCGGAATTCCGTTTCCAACGCAGGAAACTTCAGCGGCGGTTTCTCAGCTCCCGCCGATTGTTCGGCCTTCGTCCCGCGGTCATTTCGTCGGCGCGGCCCCCATCCGGCTCAGCCCCCCCGGTTTGATTGCAAGCACGGAACAACCGACCTGCGAAAGCAGTCGTTCCGCCGTGTTTCCGATCAGCATGCGTGAGACCCCGCTCCGCGCAATGGTCCCCATGACGAGGAGATCAATTTCGTATTCCTTCACGGCCTTCAGGATCGCCTGATCGGGAGGTCCGTCGACAACGTGCAGCTGCACTCCGTACCGGAGCGTGCGGTAATCGGTCTGCAGCAGCTGCTCGTTGAGCGCCCGTTCCGCATTCTTGAACAGCGTGCGTCGATATGCGGAGATGTCGGTCTCGGACAGATAAAGACCCCAGAAGCGGGCGTCGAGGTCATGCTCGACCGCGTGCAGCACGCGCGTCTTCGTATCGGCAACTTGCCCGAGGTTCACGGCAATCTGCATCGCATCGAGCCCGAGGTCCGAGAGATCATTCGCAACAAGAACCTTCAGATCCTCGCAAACGGTTCCGGGCTTCGTCACCCACACCGCGCAGGGGCAGCGATGCAGCAGCTTGAGACCGGTTGAGCCGAACAGAATCCGCCCGGCGCGAGAAAGATCGCGCGTTCCGATCACAACGAGCTGAATTCCCTCCGATTCGACTTCCTTGATAATTTCAACCGACGGCTTACCGAACGCCCGGCGCGGATGCGCGCTGATTTTTCTCTCAGCAGCTTCCGCCACCAGCGCCTCGAGGACGCGGTCGATGTCTTTGTCGATCTCCCGGGAGACCTGGCCCATCCGGTCGCCGAAATAACCTTCGAGCGGAGCGGGAATATCGACCGCGGTGAAGATCGTCAGTTCGGCCTCATTGGCCTCGGCTAGCCACAAGGCGCAGTTGAATGCCGCCCGCGAACAAGAGGTCAGCTCGCGCGATTTCGGGTCGTCCGTCTGAGAAAACTCGACGCCGACGAGAATCTTTCCGAAGCGCCGCATAGGAGGATTCTCCTCTCTTCAATGACTTGCGAGTCTTTCTGGCTGAGCGCGCGGAAGCCGCAAGAGAATCGGACCATCCCATCGAACGGGAAACTGCATTCTACCGCAATTCCAGCGGTGAACGCTCAATTATACCGTCCGGAGCTCAGCTCGACTTCGGCTTCTGCATCAGGAGCACGTATTCGTGCACCTTGTTGACTCGAAAAACTGCGGGAAAGCCGAGCGGACGGAGATTATTGTACTCCGACTGCCGGTTCCAGATGATGAGATCATCGAAGACGTAACCCGACGTGACGAGCCGCGCCGCCAGATCGCTGTGAAGCGGAAAGAACTGGCTCTTCTTCCGCAGATCCATCATGACGATGCAGCAGTACGCCCCCGGCTTAAGTGCTACCAGCACGTCGCGAAACACGGAGGCCGCTGCATCGAGGAAATCGGTATAGCCCTCGATCGTGCCGATGTCGCCGTCGAGGTTCCCGTAGTGCCGAACGTCCTTCAGATCCGCCGTACGCCGCTGATTGAGAATATTCCAGTACGGCGGCGAACTGATGCACTGATCGACCGACGACGGCTTCTCGACTCCGTGAAGCTCCGATGCCGACATCCGGTGGATCTTCGACCGAGGCCGGCTGGAACCCGCGGCTTCCTGCAGCCGCTGCTCCGCATGCGCCGCGTACTTCGGCGAGAGTTCGAGCCCGATCCCCTGCTTGCTCATTCGC
>JBFWWA010000137.1:0-9564 GCA_050246455.1 Planctomycetaceae bacterium | reverse complement strand
GCTGGATCCCCCTCCCGCGAAAGACGGATGTATAACCAGCCGCTGCGCGGATTGCGGAACGTGTGCGCTCCCCTCCCGGGCGATTCCCGATTGAGAAGCTCGAAGACCAGGTTGTTCAAGGGCTTCACTCCCGCTTCGGCAGTGAATCGCCGGTCCCCTTCGGGCGACTGGAATCCTTCCGCGGGAATCTCGCCGAGCTGCTGCCCCTGCACCAGGGGCGCAGTGGTCGTCACGAAAAGCATGCCTGTCAGCAGAAGTTTCAGAGTTCGCATCGTTCCCTCGGTCACAAGCAAGCCGTGAATGAACACTCGGTCCGGGATGTCCCGTTACTTTTATCAAATTGCCGTCCGCTCCGCCGTGGGAAAATTGGCGCAATCGCCGAATCGTAGCTCGACCTCGATACAATCATCCGAGGGTTCCCGACCTGGAATCCGCTCAAAACTGAATCTTCCAACCGGACCCGACGAGTGCAATTCCGAGGCAACACATGACAGGACAGTTCCCCGCCATCGAACCCTACGACAGCGGGATGTTGCCCGTCGGAAACGGGCACGAGATCTTCTGGGAGTGCAGCGGCAATCCGCACGGGCTCCCCGCGCTTTATCTCCACGGCGGACCGGGGGGCGGGTGTTCGCGCGGCCAGCGCCGCTTCTTCGATCCCGATCTGTTCCGGATCGTCCTCTTCGATCAGCGCGGCTGCGGTCGCAGCCGGCCGCTGGCCAGCGAACCCGATGCCGACCTCCGCACCAATACGACGGCACATTTAATCGCCGATATCGAAATGCTGCGCCGGCACCTCAACGTGGAACAGTGGACGATCCTCGGTTTATCGTGGGGAACGACGCTCGGCCTGGCGTACGCGCAGGCACATCCGGATCGAATCCGAGGTCTGGTACTCGGCTTCGTCGGAGCAACTTCCCGCCGCGAAGTGGAATGGATCACCAGCGGAGTGGGTCGCATCTTCCCAAAGGAATGGGAACGCTTTGCCGAAGCAGTTCCGGAAGAACTTCGCCACCTCCCGCTGGTCGATGCCTACGCGACGCTTCTCTCACACAACGACCCGGCAGTCCGCGACCGCGCAGCGCGGGAATGGTGCGCCTGGGAAGATGCCCACGTTTCGCTGACTCCGGGGCACCGGCCGAATCCCCAGTTCGAAGATCCCGCATTTCGCTTGGGCTTTGCTCGACTCGTCACGCACTATTGGCGGCACGCCGCATTCCTGGATGACGACGCGCTCATTCGTGGCCTGCCGAAATTGAACGGCATCCCCGGAGTGCTGATCCATGGCCGCTACGACGTCAGCGGCCCACTCGAAACGGCGTGGCGAATCTCGAAGATTTGGACGACGAGCCGGCTGCAGGTCCTGGAGGATGCCGGCCACGGGGGAGGTGATTCGTTCTACCCCGCCGTAATTGAAGCGTTGCAGGAGGTCAGCAGGCAGCGCGTCGATTAACTTGCGTGACCGGTTGCGACGAGCAGTCGCATCAGCATGTAGGCGATCGTTCCGGAAACCGGGATGGTCAGAATCCAGGCCCAGACCATTCGTTCGACGATCGTCCATTTGAGGGCGTTGAACCGCTTCGCTGCGCCGACGCCCATGATCGACGCTGAAATATTCTGCGTCGTCGAAACCGGAATTCCGAAGTGCGACGCGACGGCGATGACCGCGGAGGAACTCGTCTCGGCGGCAAACCCATTAACCGGCTGCAGGCGGACCATCTTGTGACCCAGAGTCTTGATGATTCGCCAGCCTCCGCTCGCAGTTCCGGCCGCCATAACGAGGGCGCAGCAGACCTTGATCCAAAGCGCGATCGAAAGGTTCTGTCCCGGTTCGGGCGGGTCCATCTGCAGAAATGAAAGCCATTTCGGCAAGTCGGCAAAATGGCCGTCGGAGGCGCCGCTTGCCCAGGCGAGGGCGATGATTCCCATCGTCTTTTGCGCATCGTTCGTACCGTGCATCAGCCCCATGGCTGCGGCACTTGCGATCTGCAGTTTTCCGAAAACGAAATTGATCGTGCGCGGCTTCCATCGTCTGAGCAGCGAGTAGATCAGAACCATCACCAGAAAACCGAGCACGAATCCGAACAGCGGAGACGCGAACATCGGAACGACGACCTTGGGAATCAACCCTTTCCCCTGATACCACGCCAATCCGTCCGCCTGCTTCCAGATGACGACATTCCAGTTTCCCGCCGCGGCAACCGCCGCCCCGACCAGCCCCCCCACCAGCGCGTGGCTGGAACTGCTCGGCAGACCGGCTCGCCAGGTAATCAGGTTCCATAAAATCGCGGCGAGCAGCGCGCAAAGCAGAACCTTCTGCGAGGCCACCTGCGGATCGATCAGCCCCGATGAAATGGTGGTGGCAACCGCCGTTCCACACATCGCCCCGATGAGATTCGTGACCGCCGCCAGCATGACGGCCTGCTGCGGCTTGAGGACTTTGGTCGCAACAACCGTGGCGATCGAGTTGGCGGTGTCGTGAAAACCGTTGATGAACTCGAAAACGAGCGCCACCACAATTACGACGAAGATCAAAGCCATGGTTCAGCTCGTGCTCAGGAGTTCTTCAGCACGATGTGCGTAACAGCATTGCCGGCATCCCGGCAACGGTCGATGACCTTCTCGAGAAGATCATGCAGGTCTCGGACCAGCATGGCCTGAAGCGGATCGTATTTTCCTCCGTAAACTTCCCGCAACAGCTCGAGCATCACGTCGTCCGCTTCCGTTTCGATCGATTGCAGGTGGTCGTTCAGCTCCTTCGTCGTCTCGAGCGGAGGCATCTTGCGCAGCAGTCGGACCATGACCGAGAGCGTTTCCGTCGATCGATGCATCAATTCGATCTGGCGTGAGAAATCGACGTCGCTGAGCCGCTGCGGCGCGAGATTGAAGCGTTCCGCAAATTTCTCGATCGCCTTGCAGATGCGGTACATCGAGTACGACAACGTCTCAATGTCCTCACGCTCGAGCCCCGTCACGAACGTATTCACCAGCTCTTCGCTGATTCGCTCGGTGATCAGTTTGTCTTTGCCGCGCGCGAGCGCGAACTCGTGCAGGGGATGGGGATGGCTCCGGTCCTTGAGCAGATCAATCAGAAGGCGGGTGAGCGCGCGTGTTTCGTCGGCGCTCGCTTCCAGCAGGTCGAAGAATTTCTCGTCCTTGCTGAAGAGTTTCTGGATGGAAAACATGCGCAACTCGATCCTGGATCTGGCTGGGACCGCGGGATTCCAGCCGCTCGCAAAATTAGCCGTTTCGGAGATTATCGTGGCGGGAGAATGACGGGGCCGAAGCCTCTTGATGACCGATTCGCTTCCCGTGACTGGCCCGAAGTTAATTTTGTGTTAAGTCTGTCGCACAGCGGGTCCAGAATCAAGACTCGACCCGACTGAACTTCCGCCGGCTGCGTGAGATAAATGCCCGTCTCGGGCAATCCCTACAACCCGGTCCCGGCTTCACGTTCAAACCCCGGCCGACGCATTTCGAGACGTTTTCCCTTGCAATCCGTCGTCGGGGTGAGCCGCAAGTCGGAGGCAATCTGCGGTGAATGCAGCGGGCAAGGAATTTGCCGCCGGCGGGCGGACTCTACCGATTCTCGGTCCCGGTGCGGCGCTCGATTTGCGAACTCTCAGAGCGCGGTGCGCTGCCTTCGAGAACTGCAGCCAGTCGTATCAAAGCTTGGTTGATTCCCGCGATCTCGACAGCCGGAACCGTGCGCTCTGCTATTGCACGAACCAACTCCGCCTGCCGACGTAAAGCTTGCCGCCGCTGAACACGTCGTGCGGCCGAAGCGACAGTCTCCATGGCTTGAATGAGTCGCGTGAGCACAGCCACGTTGCCGGCGGAATTCTGGCGAATCTGGTCGAATGACTCGGACAACAGACTGTCGAACGTCGGGCCCCGGGCAATAACACGCAACTCACCATCCTCCAGACGGTGGGCGGTCGACATGCGGCGCGGTGCAAGCCGCACGAGAATGGCCGACAGATGGTCCACGCACATTGCAGCGGTCGTCGAATCGTTAATGCCTGGAGAGAGCGCTTTCAGGGCGATGTCGACGATCTGCCGGACGCCAAATCCCGCGTCTTGATGGATGGTGCGTTGACGGCCAATTACGAACGCCGCGTTCAGCATTCTGGCGGTCTCATCGTCGAGGTCGGGACACGCAGTGATCGACATGAGAGAAGTGCCTTCCACGACAAACTCTCCAATTCCACGCTCCATCCTCACAAGTCGATTGTTCTCGCGCGCGAATGCCAGGAGCGTATCGCCGTCGACTCCTTCAATGTAACCGGTCGTTAGGGCCGGGACTGGCGTCCATTCCTGTTGATGGCCGGTCTGGCGGAGTTCCTCATCAAAATCGTCGTCGGCTTCTTCACCGAGGCCCTCGGGAAACAAACGGTCGATGGCGGCAATCGTTTCAGAGGCAACCGTGGCAATGATATTCGACGCCTGTATCGACAATGCGATGTGGTGAATGAAGTAAATCAGGAACGCGATGCCGACAAATGCGAGTAGCAGTCCCGCCAGTACCGCCAGCGAAGGAACAAAAGCGCCTTCGTCACCGCCACGGATCACGCGCAGAACGACAAGGCAATACGCGAAGATGCCGACAAACACCCCTAGCACCGCCTGGTTGACCCGGTCGCGCATGAAGTTTCGCAGAACCCGAGACGTGTATTGGCTGGACGTGAGCGACAGGGCGACGATCGTAATCGAGAAAACCACGCCGGCCACCGTGATCATTGACCCGGCAACAGCCGTGAGCAAGCCGCGCGCTCCTTCCGCGCCGGCGCCGAAAAACAACGGCCACCTCTTAATGACATGCAGTTCGACACTTGCATCCACCCCGACCAGAATGGTGGCCAGCAAGACGGCCCCAGACACCAGAATGGCCGGCACAAACCAGAAGCTCGAGCGCAGGTCTTGCCAGCGTTGGCGAAGTGCGAATGCCCATCGAAAGGTGGCTTCATCAAACATTGGCGGGATTCGAGCCCAAATCGCGGGTTGCTACCGCAGGCAGATAACAGCGCGAGAACGCCCCCCTGGGGGGGGATGATTGCAGCACCTTAAGCGCTGCACGGATGAAAAACAAAACGACAAATACGCCCGCCAGAATTCGAACGTGGCACCTACGGATTGGAAATCCGAGAGTAGGTCAGTTCGCGGCGACGCAGCAAATGCCGAGAAAAACCACAAATGACCGGTGTTTCCCGAGCTTCTTCGTGACTCCACAACTTTCCTTATTTTACGAACGATTCCAGGAATTCCAAGTTTTCTGACAGATTCCCTGACACTTCTCTGACGCAGCGACCAACGGATTCCGTTGCAGTAGTACAGTTGCCGAGTCGACTCAATCACCTGCGTCGGTCGAAGTGACCGAGGCGAGTTCCTTGACGGCTCATCAGCAGGCAACAATGCGGTGGCGTGACACGCTGCTGGGAGCCAAAATGGACTGACCGGCAAGCCTCTGAACCGAAGCACCACCAGTGCTTCTCAATTCACGTACCCCTCTCGCCATGGGAGATTCGAATGGACGAACGCAACGTCAGTGGAGCCCTGTCGCGACGCGAATTCGGCGCGCTTTCAGCGGCGGCGCTGGCCACACGCTTCCTCGGCTCTGACTCCCAGGAGGCTCTGGCCGACTCCGCGCCTCCCGAACCCCCGCCTCGGCGAAAACGGCGACGTGGGTCCAGACAGGGTTTCAACATCCTGTTCATCTTCGGCGACCAGGAGCGCTATTTCGCGAATTGGCCGAAGGGTCTCTCGCTGCCGGGTCACGAGCGCCTGCAGCGCACCGGAGTTACCTTCGAGAATCACTACACCAGCGCGATCATGTGCACGCCGTCGCGATCCGTGATCCTCACCGGCTTGCAGACGGCGGACAACCGCATGTTCGACAACGCGGATGTGCCGTGGGTGAAGAGTCTGTCCACTAATGTGCCAACCATCGGCCACATGCTCCGCAAGGCGGGCTATTACACGGCCTACAAGGGGAAGTGGCATTTGAACAAAGAATTCGACACCCGGGAGCCTGATAAACTGTTTACGCTGGAGATGGACGCCTATGGGTTCTCAGATTATGTCGGAGTCGGAGATCTCATCGGCCACACGCTCGGCGGCTACCATTTCGATCAC
Organism: Planctomycetaceae bacterium; assembly: GCA_050246455.1. Taxonomy (GTDB): domain Bacteria; phylum Planctomycetota; class Planctomycetia; order Planctomycetales; family Planctomycetaceae; genus CAZVJA01. Next base: position 3,432 of record JBFWWA010000137.1, on the reverse strand, counting down.
CTGATTGCTGCCAGCGCCAGTACCTGGCTGCGCCGCGTGGGCCGACCGCTCTCGAACGAAGGCAAGCCTTGGAGCCTGTTCGTGAGTCTCGTGAACCCGCACGATATCATGTATTTCAATACCGACGTCCCCGGACAGAAAGTCCAGGACACTGGAAAATTACTTTCACACGCGGCCGTCGCCCCCGATCACGAGTTTTACAAAGCCACGTGGGACCTGCCGATTGCTCCGACCCTGCGCGAAGCGATGGACGCGCCCGGCCGGCCGCGGGCGCACGAAGAATTTCTCAAGGTCTGGGATCACGTGCTCGGGCACATCCCCCTGGAGGAAGAACGCTGGCGCCGGTTCAACGACTTTTACATCAACTCGATTCGGACGATGGACATCCAGATCGCGAACATCCTCAGCGAACTCGACGCACTCGGGCTCGCCGACCGGACCATCATCGTCTTCACGGCAGATCATGGCGAGATGGCGGGCGCACACGGCCTTCACGGCAAGGGGCCGTTCGCGTACGAAGAGAATATTCACATCCCGCTGATCGTCCGCCATCCGGACGTCAAGGGAGGTCAATCGTGCCGGGCTCTTTCAAGCCACATCGATATCGTGCCAACGCTGTTATCGATGGCCGGCGCCTCGGACAGCCAGATCGGCGAGTTCGCCGGCCGGGACCTTCCGGGCAAAGACTTGATGCCAGTCCTGGGCAACCCCGCCTCAGCCGATTCGCACGCGGCGCGAGAAGGAATTCTTTTCACGTACAGCGCCCTCCTGACGAACGATGCGGGGCTGATAGGAGTCGCGGGAGAAGCCATCGCCGCCGGCAAGAACCCCAACGAAGCTATGAAGGCGAGCGACTTCAAGCCGGACTTGAAGAAGCGCGGCAGTGTTCGGACCGTCTTCGACGGACGCTACAAATTCTCTCGCTACTTCTCACCTGTTGATCGCAATAAACCCGGGAACATCGGCGACCTCTATCAAGCGAACGACGTGGAATTGTTCGACCTGCAGACGGACAAGTTGGAAACGAAAAACCTTGCCTCTGATCGTGAGAATAACGCCGCTCTGATCTCCAGGATGAGCGACAAGCTCGAATCGCTCATCAAGGCGGAGATCGGCAAAGACGATGGCCGCGAGATGCCGGAGTTAGAGAGAATTACTTGGACCATTGATCGCGCCGATCTTTGACAAGCGGCCAGCCGGCTCTCCAAATCTGGTCTGCGACCGATCACCGCTCCGATCCGACACACCGACGCGGATTGCATTCACCAGGTCGAGATGACTCTCGGCAGAATGCGACAGGAAATGTCTCAACGCGGCTGTTGCCGAAACCTCATCCGTCGCTGGCACCAAGACCATCAGTTTCGGAAATACGCCCGGCAGGATTCGAACCTGCGACCGACGGATTAGAAATCCGTTGCTCTATCCATCTGAGCTACGGGCGCGTGGAGTTGATTCGCCGCCATTTTAGCGACTTGCTGCCGGCAATCGAAGTCCTGCGAATCTCGCGGAGTTCGCCTGGTTTGTTGACTCGGAAGGGGCGGCCTGGAAGCGGATTCCCGCGGCGGAAGCCGGTCGCTGTTACGACTGGCCGACCGGCAGCCCCGCATCTTTCCAGCCTTTGTAACCGCCGTCCATCGAGATGACGTTGCAGTAACCCATGCGCTGCAGGCTCCACGCGGCGAGCGCCGAGCGGTAGCCGCCGCCGCAGTAGAGGACGATGGTCGTGTTCGTGTCGGGAATCGTTTTCTCGATGTCGCGTTCAATGACCCCCTTGCCGAGATGGATCGCCCCCGGGATGCGTCCTTCGTTCCACTCGCTCTCTTCGCGAACATCGACGAGCACGAATTCCTTCTCGGCATCAAGCATCTGCTTGACGTCCTGAACGTGACATTCCTTCACCTGCTGTTTTGCTTCGGAAACGATGTCCAGAAATCGCGGTGCATGTTTCTTGTCCATGGGTTCGCCTCTTACGCTTCGTAGAAAAGTTCGCGCGCCCGGTCGGAGAGCGATCAATCGCCGCCTCGAACGTACTTGTCGACAAACGGCACGATGGCCGCATATGCGGACGCGACAACCTTCGGATCGCCATCGCGAATTCCATGTCCGGCATTCGGAATGGTGATGAACTCATGTACGACTCCGTGCTTCGTGAATTCCTTGTGCATCATTACCGACTGCTCATATGGAACATCGGTGTCGTTCGTTCCGTGAATCAGCATCGTCGGGGGATAGTCTTTACTGATGTTTCGGACCGGAGAGTACGGATCGAAAGATCGGTCTTCGGTTTTCGGATCGAACCCCGACACTTCCTTCGGCCAGAGTCCCTGCTGCCGACAATACAGATAGAACTTTCCGCGCTGTTTGCCGTTGATGCTGCCGTCAGCAATCGGAGAGCCGCTCATTTCTTTCCAGGCATCATCTTTCGAAACGAGCGGCTGCTTGCGGTAGAACTCGCTCGGCTTGCTGTACCAGTCGCCAACGAGATCGCCGTAACCCCACAGCGATACCAGCGCCGCCGGCCGTGGCTGCACCGCGAAGCCTGTCATCAGGGTGAGGTATCCCCCTGCTGAGCCCCCGGCCACCGCGACTTTGCGCGTGTCGGCGTGAAAGAGCGTCGGCCCTTTCTCGTGCAGCCAGTTGTACGCGTCGCGGAGGTCGGCAATGATCTCCGGCAGCTTCGTCTCAGGTGCGAGCCGATAATCGATCGAGACGACGACGTATCCCGCGTTCAGAAAGGCGTCCTTCACCTGACGGGAAACCTGCGCGCGGTTCCCGCCGATGAGCGCGCCACCGTGGATCCAGAACAGAACTGGCCGTGTAATGTCGTCATCGGCACGGAAGACGTCCGCCTGAATCGCAAGCGGCCCGACCGACTTAAACGTGTGAGTCGATTTGCGAATGGCCGGTGCGGATTTGTCCGGCTCGGGTTGAGCGCCGAAAAGCTGAGAGCCGGTCGCGGTAATTGCGGCCGCGGTTCCCATTTGCGCAAGGAACGCCCGTCGGTTCGAGGAACGTGAGTGTTGTTTCATCTCATCACTCCTGATTTCGGGCCGACGTCGATTCGCGCGTGCGCGAGCCGGATCAGTCGACCGACTTCTTCTTGCCGAAGAGTGCATCGAACGATAAGCAGCCGGGGCCGAGCAGTCCAATTCCCGCCACCACACAGGCAAGCGTGAGAGCATACTCCATGCCGCCGTTCTTCAAACTGAACGCTTCGCGATGGGCAACGAAGACGGCCACGAGCATGGTGACGAGCAACGGTATCGAAGCGAGCCGCGTGAAGAGACCGAGCACGAGAAGCGCCCCTCCGAAGAACTCCGCTCCGCCGGCGAGATAGGCGTTGACGAGCGGCTGGGGGATCTGCATTTTCTCGAGACCTGCCGCAAACCCCTGAATGCCCGGTCCGTCAAAGTAGCCAAAGAGTTTCTGTGC
>JBFWWA010000136.1:0-9611 GCA_050246455.1 Planctomycetaceae bacterium | reverse complement strand
AAAGAACTCATTGCGCGTGCGCTCCATCGATTGAGTCCGCGCGCCACCGGTCCCTTTATCCGCGTGAACTGCGGAGCCCTCAGTGAGAGCCTGCTGGAAAGCGAGCTCTTCGGGCACGTCAAAGGAGCGTTCACCAGCGCCTTCGAGAACCGCACCGGCCGCTTCGAAGCGGCGCATGGCGGCACGATCTTTCTCGATGAGATCAACTCCGTCAGCTACAAGCTGCAGGTGAAGCTGCTGCGCGTTCTGCAGGAACATGAATTCGAGCGGGTCGGCGATACGAAAACGATTCGCGTCGATTGCCGCATCGTGGCGGCGACGAACCGGGACCTTACCGACGAGATCGATGCCGGCCGTTTCCGCGAAGACCTTTACTACCGGTTGAACGTCGTGCCGATCTATCTGCCGTCGCTGCAGGAACGGCAGGACGACGTACCGCTGCTCGTCGAGCATTTCGCAAACGCGTATGCAATCGCAAACAATCGCCCCGTCCCCTCGGTGCCAGCGGAAACGGTCGCGATGCTGAAGACCTATTCCTGGCCGGGGAATGTCCGCGAGCTGCAGAATTATGTGGAGCGCGCAATCGTTCTCTCCAAAGGGAACTCGCTTTCGCTCGATCTGTTTCCGCCGCACGTTCGCGGACTCGCACCGGTGAAGATCGGCCGCCAGAAACCGGCCGACCTCGACGCTCTCTGCAATTCGCTCGTCGCGGTCGGAATGACGGAGACCGATGCCACCGGCACGGGCGTCTACGATTACGTCGTCTCGATGGTCGAGAAGAAGCTGATCGAACAGGTGCTCAAAGCGTGTCAGGGTGTGCAGACGAAAGCGGCGACGCGCCTGGGGATCAATCGGAATACGCTGCACAAGAAGATTGAAGATTACGCGCTCGAGGGCGAAGCGCGATAGCCCCCTGCCTGACCGGCCTTTCAGACGCGAGAATTCCCGGTTCGCATCGTTTCACTGCTTCCGGAGTTCCGGCTCCAGGCGGCGCATTCCTTCTTCGAACGGAACTTGCGGGTTGTACCCGAAGTCGCGGCGCGCCCGGGCGACATCATAGTAGTGAGAGCCGCTGAGCTGCGACGCGAGAAAACGCGTCATCAACGGCTCGCTCTGGATCCCCAGCGTCCCGTAAACCGCTTCGAGAACCGCTCCGGCAACCTTTGCAGCCTTGGCGGAGACATGCTTGCGAACCGCGGGGAGCCCGGCGCGAGAGAGAATGTCGTCGACCCATTTCCAGAGATTCACCGGTTCGATCTCGTTGATGAAATACGCCCGCCCCGCCGATGGCGAGCCGATGTGAAGCGAGTCGGCCGCCTGCAGATGTGCGGCGGCGGCGTTCTCGACATACGAGACCGAGATCAGATTGTCGCCGTTTCCGACGCGCTTCAACTTCCCGCTCCGCGCCCGTGCGATCAATCGCGGGATGAGATGGTTATCGCGCGGACCCCAGATGAGATGCGGACGAAGTGCTACCGTCGCGAGGCCGTTTCTGCCGTTCGCAGCCAGCACCGCTTTCTCCGCGAGCGCCTTGGAATGGGGATAGTGGCAGAGATAGCGCGCGGGGTAAGGATAATCTTCGTTGACGTTCCGATGCTCTCGGCCGTCGTAGATCACGCTTGGTGAGCTCGTATAGATCAGCTTCGGCACCCGGTGGGCATTGCAGGCTGCAAGGACATTCTCGGTGCCGATGGTGTTGATTCCGTGAAAGTGCTTCCACGGTCCCCAGATGCCGGGAACCGCTGCCGTGTGGAAGACTGCTTCGACACCATCGCAGGCGCGGGCGACTGCGCTCCGGTCCTGAATGTCTCCCGAATGCTGCTCAACGCCGAGCTCGTCGAGTCTGGTGTATCGAGCGCGCGAGAATGATCGAACGGTGTCGCCTCGGGCAACGAGCTGCTCGACGAGATACAGCCCGAGAAAACCTCCCCCGCCGGTCACGAGTGCCTTCATCGCTCACCTGCGCAATTGCCGCTCGGCCCAGAGGCTGAGCTGTTCCCGATCGATTTTGACATTGTGTCTTGTATCGACCGGGAGCGCTCTTCTGAAGAGAAACCGTTTGATCGGAGATGTCAGAGCGTTTCCCGACGCGAGGTCGATCAACTCTTTCTCGAACCGTTCCCGCTGACTCCGGCTGCGCGGATACGAGCCCCCCTCGGGTTCAACGACGACCACCGGTTCCTGATCGGGCCTCGGCCCGACACCGACGAGTGCCGTGCGATACACCCTCGGGTGCTCGTTCAGAATCCCTTCGCACGGTTCGGTAAACATCCTGCCGCCGGCCGTTTCCACGACATGGGCCTTGCGACCGCAGAACCAGAGCCGGTCTTCACTGTCGAGATAGCCGACGTCTCCCATGCGATGCCAGAAGCCCTCCTCATCGAGAATCTTCGCATTGGCTGTCGCATCGGGGCGGCGAAAGTATTCGCGGGTGACGCTCGGTCCCTTGACGATGATCTCGCCGATCTCGCCGACCGGAAGTTCACGGGCATCGTTCAGTGTCGCAATCGGTGAGGAACTCATCTCGATGATTTTCACCGAGATGCCGGGGAATCGTCGGCCGACGCATGTTCCCGCCCCCTGCCGGGTCTTCTCGGCGGCGAAATCGAGCACTTCGCGGCTCGAGATGGAAGCCACGGGAAGAGATTCGGTGGCGCCGTACGGAGTATGGAGAGCGGCCCCGGGTGCGGTGAGGGTTTTCTGCATCCGCTCGACGACGTGAATCGGCACCGGTGCGCCGGCGGAAAGCGCGCGCCGAATGGTCGGGAACGTGATTCCACTGTTCTCGCAGAAGCGGCCGACGCGGTTCCAGAGCGCGGGTGAACCGAACGCCTGGGTGACATGCTGGTCGTTAATGGCTTCGATGATGTTCCGCGGTTCGACGCGCGCGGGACGGCTGGGGTTCATGTCGGGAACGACTGTTGTCACTCCCATTGCCAGATTGAATAGTGCAAAGAGTGGAAAGCCCGGGAGGTCGGTTTCCCCCGGCTCGATCCTGTAAAAGTCGCGGATCAGATCGACCTGCGCGTCGAACATTCCGTGTTCGTAAAGAACTCCCTTGGGCGGCCCGGTGCTTCCGCTGGTGAAGATGATGGCCGCCGGTTCGTCGGCCTTCGTTTCCGCCATTGGAGAAGGCGTCCAGGATTCGCCCAGCAATGACTGGTAGGTCGGACCTCCCCAGAACCAGCGACGGCCGACGGTCACGTTGAACTTCGCAGCGGGGAATCGATTGCGGCGCGCCAGCCGGATCGCGTGCACCATCGGGATGGCGACGAAGCCGTCCGGTTCCACGAGCTCGAGGCAACGAAAAATATTCGTGCCACCCATTCCCGGATCGATCAACACGACGACCGAGCCGCACTTGAAGAGCGCGAAAACGAGCGCAATAAATTCGATTCCGGGGCGCACCATGAGGACGATGCGAGCGCCGCGCGGAATTCCCATCTCGACGAATCCGCGCGCGAGTCGATCGGTCTCCCGGTCGAGCTGCTCGAACGTCATCTCCCGGTATTGCCGGCGGCCGGCTCGTTCCCGCTTCACGAGGGGGACGACGATCGCGCGCTGATGCGGATACCTGGATGCGGAGTCACGAAGGCGGCCGGCGATGTTGAGCGTTTGGGACATGACTAAAACGGGGGGTTCGCGAACTAGGCCGCTTCGCGAACGAGTATCTCGCCTTTTCCCATCTCGAGCATGTCGCCGCAGAATCGCCGATACGATGCAGTGAAGCAGTCGTCCGGGACGTCGAACCCGTTGCGGCGCAGCTCGTGAAGATAGAAGTGGAGGAACGACGGCTGCTCCAGGCCCGCAGCTCGAAACGTCGGCAGCATATCGGGATGCTTGTGATTGCCGAGCAGGCCGATCGTGCCGCGGCGCATTCCCGCGCCGGGTCGAATTCCCATTTCGCCGAAGACGAGCACGGTTCCGGCGATCATGTTGAAGCCGATGGCATCGCCGGCATTCCCCCCGACAGCGATGACTCCCCGCCGCATCGTATGACCGACTTCATTGCCGACGTTTCCATCGACAAGAATGATCCCCCCGGTCATTCCGCGCCGTCCGCCGCGGTACACCGCGCCGACGAGATGGCCGGCATTGCCGCGAACATGAATGCGGCCCCCGTGCATTTCCGCTCCGACCCAGTCGGCGGCGTTGCCGCTCACGATGATCTCGCCTCCGGTCATTTCCGCGCCGAGATGCATGCCCGCATTCCCTTCGACGCGAATTCGCCCTTCGGAAAGATGATCGCCGATGAGTTTGACGCGCGAACAATCTCCTTCCCAGACGAGCTCGTTGTCATCCCCGGCCGAGCCCGACGCCGAGAAGAACTGGCCGAGCTCTTCCTGCCGGTTGCCATGCTGGACGAGTATTCGCGACACTTCGCCGGGGGGCATGGTGCGCACCGTCTCCAGCCGCACACTGTCGACCTCGATCGGAATCGTCGTGTCGGTCTGGATTCGGAGAACAAGAGGCAAGGGGGACTCCGGAATATGAGCGATGCGGCTGTCGGGTTCAGGATCGGGAAGCGGAAGAGACGCCGTGTCTCTCTTCTACGCGCTCGATGAGGACGACGCAAGGTTTCGATCTCGGCCAACGCAATTGCCGTTTGCGGTTCGGCGCGAATTCGGCGAGAATTACGAGAAATCTCTCACCAGGAGGCGCATCGATGGCCGGACGACTCAAACTTGCAGTTCTGCTGAGCTTCGCGGTTTTTTGCGTGTGGAATGGCCGAGATTCCGTCGACGCGGCTGAGCCGGCAGGGTTGCGCGCCGGCGCATTCGCCGTCGACACGACGCCGCTGAAGTTCCCGATCAGCATCAACGGCAGCATGAGCGACATCCTGGCGGAAAGTGCTCACGATCCGATTCACGCCCGATGCCTGGTCCTGGACGACGGCACGACGAAGCTCGCCATCGTGGTCTGCGACAGCTGTATGATTCCGCGCGAGCTGATCGACGCGGCCAAGGCCCTCGCTTCCGAACGGACAGGCATACCGGGGTCGAACATTCTCATTTCCGCGACTCACACTCACAGCTCGCCGACCGTGACCGGAGTTTTTCAAAGCGATCCGGACGAGGCGTACCGTCAGTTTCTGACCGATCGGATCGCGGAGGGAATTGAGAAAGCGACCGCGAACCTCGAGCCGGCACACATCGGCTGGTCGTCGGTGGATGAGCCGGGGCAGGTCTTCAATCGACGCTGGCATCTGAAGCCGGGTGCGGAGGTTGTGGACCCGTTTGGCGGGCGGACCGATACGGTGCAGATGAACCCCGGGTTCGGCAATCTGAACAAGACGAAACCCTCGGGACCGGTGGATCCGCAAGTCAGCGTGCTGGCGGTTCGTTCCCCCGACGGACACCCGATCGCTCTCTTCGCGAATTACTCGCTGCATTACGTCGGCGGCATTCCGGGGCGCGCGGTTTCCGCGGATTATTACGGCGAATTCGCACGGCGGATTTCGCAGAAGCTGGGAGTCGCGGACGATCCGCGTTTTGTCGGAATCATGTCGAACGGAACGAGCGGCAACATCAACAACGTCAACTTCGCCCTCGATGCTCCGCCGCGCCGAGAGCCGTTTGAGCAAATCCGCCTGGTGGCCGAAAACATCGCCGAAGCCGCGCGGCGCGCGTACTCGGAGGTGAAGTGGCAGAGTTCGGCGACACTTGCGGCGCGTGAGGTCGACCTCGATCTGGGCGTCCGGCTTCCCAAAGGGGACGACGTCGAAACGGCGAAGCAGTTGCTCGCGCAAGCGAACGATCCCCCGTACGGAAAGCTCCCGGAAATTTACGCCCGCGAAACGATTCTCCTCGCGAAGTATCCGTCGACGGTGAAGGTCAAGCTGCAGGCGATGAGAGTGGGCGATTTTGCGATCGCGGCGATTCCGTGCGAGACCTTCGTGGAAACGGGATTGGCCATCAAGCGGGAGAGCCCGCTCAAAGCAATTACGATCTCGCTGGCCAACGGCTACAACGGCTATCTGCCGACGCCCGAACATCATCAATGGGGGGGCTACGAGACCTGGCGCGCCCGTTCGAGCTATCTGGCCGTCGACGCTGAACCGAAGATTCGCGCCACCATTCTCAAGCTCATCCGGGAACTCGATCAGGAACTGAAGGCGAAGTGACGTTCGGCCAGGGCGCTCCGGTCCGCTGCGCCGTTCAGAACAGCGTGAGCTGTCCGCTGACCGGACGGGGTGGCCGGAAGTTTGAGACGTCGAGCGGTTCGTGCTTCGTGTCGAGCCCGTACTTGCGACGGAATAACCGGAACGTAGCGGCAATCTGATCGGCGACAGGCCCTGTTCCGCGCATTCGGCTGCCGAACTTCGGGTCGTTCAGGCGACCCTCTCTCGTCGATCGAATCAGAGACTCGACACGCGCGCGGCGCGTCGGCTCGATTCGTTCCAGCCAGTCGCGGAACACCGGCTCGACCGCGCCGGGAAGTCTGAGCAGAGTGAAACCGGCCGATCGGGCGCCGGCGTCGGCTGCGGCTCGAAGAAGGGCGGGTATCTCGCTGTCGTTGAGTCCGGGAATGATTGGAGCCGTCATGACGATTGTGGGGATTCCGGCTTCCGACAACTCGCGGATCGCGTTCAATCGCGATTGAGGAGGCGACGTGCGCGGTTCGAGAGAACGGGCGAGAGGCTCGTCGAGCGTTGTGATGCTGAGCGCAACGTGCACCAGCCGCAGGGCAGCCATTTCCTCGAGCAAGTCCAGGTCGCGCGTGACGAGGGCGTTCTTGGTGATGATGGCGACAGGCTGACGCGCTTCGAGCGCGACCTCGAGACAGCCGCGAGTCACCCGGAATCGAGCTTCCGCCGGCTGGTAGCAATCGGTCACACCGGAAAAGGTGATCGTTTCCGGCTTCCATCCGGGCCGGGACAGGAACTCCCGAAAACGCAAAGGCGCATCGAGCTTCACGAAGACCTTCGCTTCAAAATCGAGCCCCGCGCTCAAGCCGAGATATTCATGATAAGGCCGCGCGTAGCAGTAAGCGCAGCCGTGCGAGCATCCGCGGTATGGGTTGAGGCTGTAGCGAAAGGGAATATCGGGACTGTCATTCTCGGTGACGACGGTGCGCGATGTGTCGTTGAAGTACACCGTCTTCGGGCGATCCAGATCGGCGAGGTATTCCTCGTCGTGCTCGAGATGCTCGAAATCGGGCTCGGCCTGCAAAACATCAAACCGATTCGCCGGATTGACGTGCGCGCCCCGCCCTTTCGGTGCGGGCTTGAAGTGGGAAGCTGCCATTCGATTCGCATTCTTCAAGGGAATAGCCGGGATGCGGCAATGCATTGTCGATACTATACATATTTACACATATCGTCAATTCGAACCTTAGAATTTCGCCGATTCCAACGACCGCCGCTTCTGGAACATCGCGACCACTTCACGCGGTTTGCGCCCCCGGCAACGGCAGCAGCTCCGGAATGTTCGAACGAACCTCGCAGAAGCCGCGCAGTTTCCATGTTCATGCGAATCAGTGCGAGGATCTCGGCGTCAGTCTTTCGCGCACAGGAGCAACCCCGGTGAAGCGCACCGGGCGCAGCTTCGTGCAGGTGAATGCTGTATTCGCATTGTGATATCTCAATGATCGTCGAAGCGTCTTTGCTGATACGTGATAGAGTTGAAGCGAAAAATTTTTCGTCGACGAACCGTGCACGGTTCTGTTGATCAGCTCTGGCGAGCGCGATGGCGGGAGGTCCGATGTCGAGTATCACTCGGTTGGCGTTTGTGCGTTCAGCGATATTCCTGTGCTGCGCGGTCTTGTCGTCGGTGATGCCGATTGAAGCGGCGAACGGCTACCGTCCCCCGAGCGAAGCATCGTGGGGGCGCGCGTTCCGTCTGCAATCGGAACGCGATGGTCATGTCAAACTCGGGAAACCACAACGGACTCCACCCGGCAAGCAGGTACTGATTCCGAAACGGTCAACCGTCACGGCCGAGAAAAAGCCCAGCGGCGACTCCCCGCCGTCAACGCGCGAATCGGCCAGGCCGTCGGCCGCTTCGAAATTCGAGAGTGGTCCCACGCTCGAAGGCCCAGTGCTCGGATTGCCGGAAAAGCCTGCGAATTCCAGCGTGAAGATGGATATTCGCTTTCCGTCCAGGTGTCAGGTCGGCGCTGAAGTGACGTTCGAGTTGACCTTGCTCAATGAGACGGATTCGCCGATCGATGAGGTTGCCATCGAATCCGAATTCGACGCGGCGCTCAAGTTTCCGGGAAGTGAACGGACGCGCGTGCGGCAAAAGCTGGGACGTCTGGCTGCGGGGGAAGAGCGGCGACTCGCGCTGACGCTCGTCGGCGACAAAGAGGGGATGGGCTGCAGTCGATTCGTCGTCACGTCGCGCGGCGCGGAGCTGGTGTGGAAATCGGTCTGCGTGGATATCTCGTCCACGAAAGCGGGCCTCAAGCTGCTTGGTCCGAAAGTTCGATACGTGGGGGACCGCGCGGAGTTCACTGCGAAAATTGTGAACACATCCGCGCAGAGCTGGAAGAAAGTCGAGGTGGTCTGTTCGCACCCCGGAGGGCTCGAGCCGCGCGAAGCCTCGACGGGAGCCAGGCAATCCGAAGGCGCTTTGAACTGGATGCTCGGCGATCTGGAGCCGGGTGAGGGAGTGCAGTTGCAGGTTGAGTTTGAATGCACCGCTGCCGTCGCGCACGGAGGCGTTGCCATGCTCGCCCGTGCGGAAAACGGCGTTCTGGAGCGGGTCGAAGAGTTCGTAGTGGTCAGCACCCCGACATCTCCGCTGTCTGTCCGCGTCAGTGACGGCAACGATCTGATTGGAGTGGGTGAGGAGACGGAGTATCTTGTCGAACTTTCGAATTCGGCGAAGTCCGCGGTTCGGGTCGAGGGCCTGGAAATGGACGTCCCGCAATTCCTTCAGGTCGTGTCGGCCGATTTACAGCCCTCAGGAAGTCGCAGCGGGGCCGTACCGGAGGTGCTGCAGCAGCGAATCCTGCTACCCGAAGGGTTGGAGATCCCACCGTCGGGAACGGCAATGGTCCGGGTGCGAGTCAAAGCGACAGGAGCCGGGGACGGGGTATTCCTCGTTCGCTACCAGGGTCTGGACCGGAATTCGACGGGCCCGTCGGAACTCGACGAGCCCACGACGGTCAACCGCTGATATTCCCGGAATTTCAGCCGGTTTTGACGCAAGAGCCGCGGCGTCGCCACAAGCTTCCCTTTCCGGAAAGCTCCCCGCATTCGGAGCGCGCCGCGGGCCCGCTACGAGTCCCCGGGGCGTGGTGTTGGGGAAAATTTTCCGAAATTCGCCATTCGGTTAGAAATTTCACAGTATTTCACCGGATGGGTGATTGTAATAGCTGAAGCCCGGATTAAGATCGAATGTTCATCCATCGGGCCAAGCCGGGTTCTCCGGCAATCGAGACAGCCCGGGCTACTGAGATTCGCCAGTTTTCCAGTCTTTGTTTTCGTTGAGTTTTTAGCGGTTTGCACCTTCATTTCGGGGGCAGCTGCAAGAAGTGGCTATGGTCGTTCGGACGGAGTTGTCCGTAGAACTGTGCCCGCTTCGACGTGATCGTCATCTTTTGTCGCAAGGAGAATGAATGATGCGCGAGAGTCAACCCAAAGTGCGTCGCCATCGTGGCTTCAC
>JBFWWA010000135.1:0-9619 GCA_050246455.1 Planctomycetaceae bacterium | reverse complement strand
AAGTCATCCCGCTTCAATCGGGGCGCCACCTCGATTTGAAGCAGGTCTCGCTGCTGCAGTTCTACATCTCGAATCCGGACCGTCCACGGATGTTTCTTGTCAGCACTATCCACCTCGAATAGCTCTCAGAATTGCAAAAGCAAAGAGCTTCCGGGATTGCTCGCCCGGAAGCTCTTTTCGTTTAGTCAGCGGATTCGCCAATGCGAATCAAGCGCTGCGCCGACGACGCAGAGCGTTCCGCGAACGATGGCCGACGAAACCGAGCAGCCCCATCGACAGCAGCAGCATCGACGATGGTTCCGGAACGGGCGCGAGTTCGAGACTCGAGTTATCGAACGCGAGACCCGGGATCTGGTTGAAGTCGAACCAGCCGTAGCGATTGCCGCCAACACCCGCGATGGCATCGGCCGTGGACAAAGTCCAGGTATTGACGAGCGCGTTGCCTGGGCCGTAGATGCTCAGGTCTGCCGCAAGTACGCCCCCATTATCGTAGAAGTGGTGCTGGAAGGTGTACCAGCCGGTGGTCGAGATCGCGATCGGATTGCGCGCCGGATTCTTCGCGAACGCACTTCCAGGCTGGCTGTTGTTGCTGGCCGAGAAGATGAAGCGGTTCGTGCCGGATCCGGGGCTGCCGTCGGCATCGTTATAGAAACCACCGTTGAAGATGAAGTCTCTCAGGAAGTTTCCGGCTGCGTTGTTGATTGCTGAACTGAAATCGAAGCGGGTGTTATTCGCGAATCCGGCAGCCACGTCGAGAAAGATGTCGATCGACGTGAAGTACTCCTGAAACGCGGTCGCCACACCGCCGCCGGCACCGAAGTTGTACCCACCCCACTGAGTGAAAGTTGAAGCATTCGTCGCCGCTGTCGCGTGGAAGCTGCCGGAAGCTGATGTGATGCCATTGGTCCCGGACGCAACCCGCGTGGCACCGCTCCAACCGACAGTATCGGTTTCAAATCCATTCGAAAAGAGAGGCGCTGCGTCCGCCGAGCTGACCAGCAACGCACAAAGACCAAGCGAAAGAATTAGTAAACGCATCCGAGTCGCCTCCTCGTCGTCCAAAAGTACCACGTTTCGTCATCCAGAGTTTGCGAGGAATGCAAACGGCCAGTTCTCAGTCGACCGGATTCCTTCCTCTGACGTTCTCACGCTGGAATGTTCAACTCCGCGATCCTACCGAAATCGTCTGCAAACAGGCACCAATGGAGCTTGTGATTCCAGCCAAATGAGCGGTTTTAGGGGTATTTACCGTTCATCAAGAATTTGCCAATTTCTCCAAGGAACTGTGTGGAAACAGCGGGACAGTTGCTGTATGGTCGGGACGCGACTCTGGGCAAGCTCTGCCGGCCTGCGCCGACACCGAGTGGTCGCGCGGTCTCGATCGAATGTGATATCAGAACGAATACTGAAAGAAGGGGAGCAGTCAACGATGAAGCATCTGGCATTCTGTCTCGCCGCCTTCGCGATGATCGCCGCTGCGGCCAATTGCCACGCAGCGCCGATTACTGTGAGCGCAGTGGGCGAAAACGGCTGGGTTTCGACCGACACACGCGTCGCGGGTGTCAATGCGACCACGCCTGCACAAATTGACAGCCGCATCGATTTCGTCGGAATCGCGGGATCACTGGGTGGAGCTGTGCAACTCAGCTCGCCGGCCTCGAACGACAAGGCCACGATCGCCACGATCAACACCACCACCGGCTTCGGCGGTCTTGCGGGGTTCACGGCCGAGTATCGCTGGTTCAAGGACAGCCCGGTCGGCGCTCCGGCTCCGGCCCTCAAACTCGGACTTCGCACCAGCGATTTTGTCGCCGGTCCGGCGTCGCGAATTGGCGAAGAGAACTGGGACAAGGTTCTCGTCTACGAACCGTACGACAACCCGGACGCCGGTTCGACTCCTGTCGGCAGCTGGGTGACGCAGACGATCTCAGACACAGCCGGCACCTGGTCGATGTTCAGCCGCCAGGGAGCCAATCTCGGACCGTTCAATCTGCCTCACAACAGCCTGACGATTACCCAATGGCTGTCTGATGCATTGTTCGGAACTCGCCTCAGCGGCGCCACAATTGTCGACATCCAGCTTGGCGTCGGCTCCGGTAACGCGAATACCGTCGGCTACGTCGACTACCTGATTACGAACCGTCTCAATGGCGGCGACATGATCAACTTCATCGCCCCGGTTCCCGAGCCCTCGTCAATTGCTCTGCTCGGATTCGGTGCCATGAGCCTTGCCGGCTACGGCTGGAAGCGTCGCAAGAACAGCGTGAACGTCGGCTGATTCGACGGATCACAAAGTTGACGAACCAGGACCGCCGGTACGATGCCGGCGGTCTTTTTTTGCGCCGGAAGAGCGCGCTCTGAGCACGATCAACCAGCCTCAAACGACTCCGCTACTTCGCACGCAGCAAGGGGACCTGATCCAGGCGGGCCTCAATCTCATTCAGCCATCGACGGTATTCAGCACCTCCGACGCCGCCGAATTCCTCCGACAGTTCGGACTCCTTGATCCGTTCGGGCAGCCCTTCGATTGACGGGAAGATGTCGTCGGTGTCGACACGAAACCGCAGCTTCTCCTGCAGTTCCGCCGCGCGCTGGGGGGATTCGATGCAGGCCCGCGCGAATCTCGTTCCCGCCCGGTCGGCGAGAATGTCGACGAACGAAAACCCCTTTCCGGGAATCCCGGCATCGATTTCTTCCTTCACCCGACCGATCAGGTCACTGATCTCGTTTCCGGCCGTAACGGTGAGCGCTCCACTGGCACAGAAGTGCTGCGCAAGATCGAATCGGCCGCGCAAACGGACGCGCCGAACGTTCCGTCGAATGACATTCTGTGCATCCGGACTGAGCGAATAGTCGACAAGCCGCGCGAGCTGAGGATCGGCGACCAGAATGCCGAGCGCGAGCAGCGCCGCTTTGTTCGCATCGCGGGGATCAATTTCCTGCGACGTCTGGTGCGCCTTTTCAAACGCGGCACTGATCAATTCCTCGAACGTCGGGCGGCCGGGCGCCATTCTCGCGCGGGCGAGAAGATACTCAACCTGCTCGACCGTCGCGAACTTCAGCTCCGGAGAAAACAGACGCCGATTGAACGTCGATTCGAACAGATCGTTTCGAGCGCTTCCCCACGGGGAACCAGCCACAATTTCGACTTTTCCCGAATGAATCCGCAGGGTTTTGATCGACGTGAGGAGCGGCTGCAATTCAGCGGATTCCTGGAACGCCGCCGCGAGCGTTCGTTCGAGACGGTGCCTCGTCCGCTTCGGGAGCAGTATCCCACCCAGCCGCATCTCGTCGATCGAAAGCTTGACCAGCCCCTCATCGACGAGCACACGGCCGGTCGCATTCGCATTGATGTAGCGTTGCGATGAACCCGGTAGCGCACCGGGTACGCTGGCCATCAGGAGGAACCGATCGTCGCTGAGAAGCACCTTCGAGCGAATCCGGCTGCCGTCGAGGCTCGACTTCCATCCCAGCAGAATGTTGAGATCGATCTGACTCAGTTTGACGTCGCGAGGCTTCTTCGGATCACGGCTAAGCAGCTGTGTGGACTTCAGCCGATCGACCAGTTCCTGCTTCTCGCGAGCGCTCGGAACCATGAAATCGAAATCCGCTGCGGCCGAATCGGTTACGGCTGCGAGGAGACCGACGACCGCAACGAACAGACTGAAAACAAGGCACACCCCGACGCATACCCCCTTCGCCACCCTTCCGTGACGTGCTCGCAGCGCCGCGACGAACGCCGTCCCGAACGTCGCGCCGATCAACCAGGGGACCGACTCAATCAGCGAAGGACGATGACCCAGAAACACCCAGTGACCGCCCAGGCACAGCAGCAAACTGAATCCCGCCGCAATCAGAATTCGGAAACGGGAGCGATTCGGTCGAATGAATAGCCAGCCGGCGACGATCCCTACGAGCAATGATGCCGCGACGATCAGAGAGGCTTCGAACAACTCCCCCCGCAAGAACGAAGCGCCGCGCAGAACGAGATCGTGAGTGAGAGACCGAGTTTCGATGACGGGCTGAATTGAGATCGAATCTCCGTCGGCCATGGATTCCGATGGAGTGCTGAGCCACGAAGTGATTACGAGTGCCGTTGCCAGAATCGATGCTAGCTGGAGGCGCGGACTGGCCCGGTTGAAGGGGGGCCGTTTCCGGCCAAACAGCGCAGCGACGCTCCGCATCGTGATCCCCGAGAGTCCGGTGACGGGCCTGGTCATTTTCCGGGTGAATGAAACCGAATCTACTCGATTTCCCTCACCGTGACGACCAATGCCGGAAACACGACCCCGAAGACTGTGAACCCGCCGCCGCAGAGTCTTCCCGAGAAGTCATCCTGTGCGCGCGTGAGATCCCGCCCGGAACAGCAATCCAGAGCGGCGAAAGCCTAACGGATGCGATTGCGGCGACGGTAGGCGACGACACTCACGCCGGCCATCAACACGAGAGCGATGCTCGACGGCTCCGGATTGTGGAGCGTCACAAGGCCGCCTGCCGAGACTACGTCGTTTCCGCACGACGGAGACCATTCGATGCCAAGGATGTCGAGGGTGCCGAACATCCAGACCGGAATCGAAACTTCGATGATCGCGTGCTGCAAACCGAAGGCGTTACGGGTGTAGTGGTAGTCAGCCAACCCGATGTAAGTTCCACCCGTGTACGCAATCTGCACCGGAGTGGGAGGAGCGATGGGGTCCATGATCCAGGTGGGATTGAACCAGACCGATCCTGCGGCCTGTTGCGCTCTGGCACCGACAGCATCGCTGTTGGTGACACCGGTCGTGTACCCGTTCGAATTGAGCTGGTATCGAGAACCAAGTGCACCTTCTGTGATGAAGGAAGTAGCTGCGGGGGACCCCGGTGTTCCGCTTCCCCCGACCTCGACGCCGAAATCGCCGATCGTCGTCCGAATGCGAATATCTCCGGGGCCGAATTTATCGGATCCGTTATCGGGCCGTTGTCCGGTGGAGATCCCCACCACGATGTGGCCGTTGTCCCACCCCCACCCGATGAATTCGGCGTCGTAGTTCTGCCCTCCGTGGTTCGGGCCTAGCAGGAAGCCATCACCGGAAGTATCCGACTGGTCTTCCTGATGATAGAAGTACGTGACGCCGCCGAAAGTTCGCGTTCCCGTCCCGGCACCGACGCCCCACGCGCTCGCGTCGTTGTCGGCGACTGTCACTCCCCAGTCGGAAAGGCTGCCGTTGACGACAATGGCGGCGTCCGCTGCAGTGGCCAGGATACCGTAAATCAATGCGGTCAGCAGAAGCAGTCCGAGACGACTTCGTCGTACGTTGGGGCGATGCACGTTCATCAAGGCAACCGTCAATTAGGCCAGTGGTTTCTGAGATGTCGCTCTGTACGTATGAAGACTGCCCCAGAATTTTCGGCACAGCCTTCAGACGTCGGTGTCGATGGACGTAACGTGCTTCGTCTCCAGACTCCAGACACTGTAACCCGGGTAAGATCGGGATTTCAACGCCCTAAAACAGGATTTCACCAATTTGCCGATTCTCGCGATTTTAGGTATTTTTCCGAATCCCCATCGAGGTTTCGACCGCTCGCACAGCGAGTGATTCTTCAGGCTGCAATCCGCGGAAAAGCTGAGATTTCCGCTACTTCAGCTTCGCCTTCAGGTTGCGAAACTCTTCTCGCTCAAAGCGCTGCAGCCGTTCTTCGGCGAGGCCAAGCTTGAGGCCCTCCAAGAACGCCGTCTGCGCTTCCGCCGTCCGACCCAGCCGCCAATAGGCCGAGGCCTGGTGGAATTTGACGTCAGCGGAGGGGGCATCTTTTTCGGCCGCGATCAGCGTCTCGAGGGCCCGGTCTGGTTGGTCGGCAGCAAGGTAGAGCATTGCCTGCGAATCGAGGAAAACCGAGCGCGTCCCCGCAGCGTGCATCAGCGATTCAATTAGCCTCTGAGCCTCGGCGTGCTCCTGCTTCACAACTCCAAGCAAGATCGCGAGGTTGTTGAGGGCAACCACATGCCTCTCATTCCGCGTCAGGATTTCACGGTAATGAGCAATGGCTTCGTCGTACTTTCCCATCCACATCGAAAGATCCGCGAGGACAGTCCGCATCGGACTATCCGGCTTGGATTCAATGACCGGAGCGAGTATCGCATGAAACCGCTCCTGGTGCGGCGCGCTCGCGAGGCATCCTTCCTGTAATTCAACTAAAGCCCGGCTGACCAGTTCCGGAGTTCCCTCTTTCCAATGCTGCTCGAAACGGCTCAGCGCTTCGTCGATGCGGTCCTGCCTGACGAGGAAACCCACTTTCAGCAGTTGCCGATCGTTTTGATCGCCGATTAACGCGTCATAGAGCGATTCCGCCACACGGGCGAACTCCTGGGCCCGATCGCGATCCTTCAGTTTCTTGCGGAACTGAATCGAATACGACTCGAACTGCTGAGCGGTCCATCGACGGACTGCTTCCAGGTCGTTCGGTTTTGCGGCCTTCAAAGTCTCATTGTGGAGTTTCAGGAGATTGTCGTACTGGCCGTTTTTAAAAAGCACGGCCGCGCGCAGTTCGATCACCGGCAGCGTGCCGGATGCCGAAGGCAGCTTCTCCAGCCGCGCCAGCCAGATTTCCGCTTCGGACGTTTCATTGTTGCGCAACAACACTCGCACCAGCGCCGCGAGGTACTGCGCGTTATCCGCTCGGCTCCTGACCAGGCTGACCAGTTGCTCTCGCGCCTGCGGGAGCCTGTCCTCAACAACGTAAAGACTAGCCAGAACGAAGCGGTCTTCCGGCTTCGACTGCTGCCCGCTACGAATGATCCCTTCCAGCAGATCGATCGCTTCCCGTCTTTCTGCGACGGAAGACCTCGTCGAGTAAATGATCGCTTTCACGCGCCGGTCATCGACCTGGTCTCCAAACTCCTTCCGATTGTCGGCAATCAACGCATCCGCTTTCCTGAAGCTGTCGCGGTCTCCTTTCACTGACAGAAGCAGTGCGTAACTGCGCCGGCTCGTGCGGAGGGTATCATCATCGACTTTGAATTCTCCTGAGGTGAGGCGATTCAGCAGCTCCTCCGCCTTCGGTTCCTTTCCCGATCGGAGATAGAAATCGGACACCCCGCGCACAATCTTCGGATCGGACGGTGACGCCGCCAGAGCGGCTTCGAAGCGCTTCTCGGCTTCATCGCGTTTTCCAACAGACTCGTAGCAGTGTGCGATTGCGAGTGGCGACGTGCCGGCATCGATCTCACGCTCGGCGATTGCGAGCTCGGCAATGGCGTCATCGAGACGTTTCGATCTGACAAGAAACTGGATCAGCTCAATGCGTGCTTCGGGATGCTTCGGGCCAAGGCTCACCGCCTTGCGAAGACTTTTCTCCGCTTCGGCCGGGCGATCGAGAACGCTTAAAATGCGACCATGCCAGATGAAATCTTCAGGCCGCGACGAACTGGCAGTCGCCTCCTCCGCAAGTTCAACGGCACGGTCGTAATCCTCGGTGCCCAGCGACGTTTCCGCGGCCATTCGGCTCAGATTCTGCGACAACGGCACGCGCTGTTCCTGAAGACGACGAATCACAAGGGCGGAATCTGCGAACCGCTGCTGCTTGTTGAGCAGCTCCACCGTGCGGCCAAATGTCTGCGGACTTCGCTCCCCAAGTTCGATTGCATTCAAATAGGAAGCCGTCGCCTCGCTGATATTCCCCCGCTGGAACTCGATTTCGCCGGTGAGCAACGGAACTCGCGACCAGTTCTGGCGCACTTTTCGAACTTCTGCCAGGCTCTTCAATGCGGAATCGAATTTCGACTTATCTCCCTGAGTGGCGGCAACGAAATCGACCACGGCGGAGCAATAGTTCGACAGCGATCCGTCTCCTTCAATCGTCCGGATTTGTGCGAGCAGACTCTGCATCTCCTCGCGCTGATTCTGGCGCACTGCGAGGTCGAAAAGAAACAGCCGAATCTGCAGGTTGGACGGATCGTCCTTTGCAACGTTTCGACCCAGTTCCCTGGCCAGATCCAAATCATCCAGCGCAACGGCAATCGAGGCGAGGCTGCTGGCGAGCTGTATCTTTTCCGCTTCGCTGTACGAGTCCGGGAAGGTCGCCAGTTGACGAAGCTGCGCTACGTCTTTCTTTGCTGCAGAGACGTCGAGCATTCGCGCCCGGCTGAGTCGGAACTCCGGTCGATCGCCGAACTTCGCGACGGCTTCGTCGAGCAGCGCCCGCGCCTGATCGAGCTTACCCGTTCGATGCGCCAGCGCAATGCGAGTCGTCCAGACAAGAGGCTCGCTTTCTTTCCGCTTGCGCGCAACATCCAGGATCTCTTCCGCCTGTTCGATGAGTTTCTGTTCTTTCTGCGCGGCGAGTATCTCGGCGCGAAGTGCGGCTACTTCCCCTGATTCGGGCGCGATTCTCGCCGCGGCTTCGACAGCATTCTTCGCAAGAGTCCAGTCGCGTTTCTCTTCGTTCTGCCTCAAAGTGGCCAGCACAACCTGCTGCGCGATTGCGATTGGCGAACCCTGCTCGCCTTGCGGCAACACCAAGATCTTCCGGTATTCCTCGAGCGCCTCGTCCATTCGACCCTGCGCGGACAGCGCGTCCGCGACGCCGGCAAGTGCCGAAACGGCGAACGGGTCAACAGCGACGACTTTCCGGAAGGCGATCAGCTGCAGGTCGGGATTGCCCAACGCTCGGTAGGTACTCCCCAGCCAGAAATCGGCCTGCTTCGCGAGCTCGGGCCACTCCGACAATGCCGGCCGCGCTCCGTCGAGTTTCTTGAGGGCCTCATTCCAGTCCTTCTTTTCTATGAGAACACGCGCGTCCAGGTATTCAAGACGCGGTTTTGCGATGTCCGACTTCCGGATCAATGCGAGTGCCGCTTCGGCAGTTGGCAGGTCATGCTGGTCAAGGGAGAGATTGACGAGGTTCCATCGCAGCTCGTCCTTTCCCCTCTTGATGTTCGCATCCTTTCCATCCTTGATGGACTTGATGCCATCCTGCAGTGCCTCTATGGCTTTATCGAGCTTTCCAGCACTGGCTTCAATGGACGTCAGCTGCAGATGCCCCTCCATCCGTTCCGGATGATCCGTTCGACACGCTTCTGCAAAACGTCGCGCGTCGTCGATTTTGCCGAGTTGCTGCGCAGCTCGCGATGCCAGGAGCTGAGCCTCAAAATTCCTGGGTTCGAGTTCCAATGCTTTCTGCGCATCTGCAGCAATCAATTCGAGCGTATGCTTCCTTTCCTCCGAGGCAGACGAGCCGGCTGCCCCCCTAAGATTGGGCGCAGTTCCTGATACTCCGTATCGGAGCCGAAATCTCCCTCGACCGAGGTAAGCGTCGGCCAGGCCGCTGTTCTTCTCAACCATTTCATTGATGAGCGATTCCGCCTTCGCAATGGGAGTTGTGTCTTTCAAGAGGACCGGCGGATTGGCCGTGCTTCGCAGTTCGGTTTCCTTTTCGCGCAGCAGCATCGCGAGTTCGAAATAGGGATCCAGTTCATTCGGCGCAAACCGGATCGTCTCCGCGTACGCATCGCACGCTTCCGAGTATTTCTGCTCGCCGACCAGGCAGCCCGACTACAGGTGCAACAACCACGACTTCAGGTGCAACAACTCAGAGTCGGTCTGGGTCGAATTCAGCAGCGTTTTTACCATTTCGTGCGACT
>JBFWWA010000134.1:0-9624 GCA_050246455.1 Planctomycetaceae bacterium | reverse complement strand
CGCTCCGCCGTCATTCCGTCCGTGTGGCCGGGGCTTTTGCGGCTCTGGCCGTTGCAGCCGCCGGGCGGACCTGGCCGGGGGTCAGCTTGCCGGCCGTCTGCTGGACGCCGCCGGTGGAGGTTCCGGTGAGGAGGTTGTCGACCCGTGCTTCTTTCTTCAATTTATCGAAGATTTTGGCGACGGAGGACTGGACCCGTTCCTCTTCAAGCTGTGCCTGCAACGTTTCCTGAACCTGAGCAATGTCGGTGACGACCGGCTCGGTCCGTCCCTGGCATTGCAGGATCACGAACATTTTCTTGTCGGGAGTCGTCATGTCGATGATTCCCGAGATTTCGCCTTCCTTGAGTTTGAAGGCGGCCTTCTCGAGGTTGTCGGCACCGGCGTAGCGGCGGATCGGGGGGATTTCGCCTTCGAGCGCCCGGCTTGACGGATCCATCGAGTGCTCGCGGGCGAGTCGGCCGAAGTCCTGGTCTTTCTTGTTGGCCTGTTCCCAGACCTGCTGAGCGCGACGCGGATTGTCGAGCATGATCATCTTGGCCTTCACGCGCGGGCCGTAGTCACGGATGAACGCGCGCTTCAGATCTTCTTCGGTGACCGGCGTGATCTCCGTGCCTGCAAGCTGCTTGAGCGCCAGCATCGGCCAGATGATGTCGTTGCGGTACTGCGTCGGCGTGAGGTTCCGCTCTTTCTGGAGCATCGCGTACCAGCCGTCAACATCGAGATTGAACTTCTGGGCGATCTTGGTGACTTCACCGTCGACCTGCTCTTTGCTGATTTCAATTCCCTTCTCGCGGCAGGCCTGATGGATGATCATCCGATTGATGATGTTTTCCAGCACTTCCTGCCCGTAGCGCGCCATGCATTCACGGGCGACGACGTCATAGCTGATCGGCTCGCTGTTGACGCGGGCGAGAGCCTTCTGGTCGTTGGAAGCCTGCAGCGAGGTCCGGCCGGAAGTTTCCGTGTCCGCGGCTTCGGTTTCCGCGGCGGTTCCTTCTTCGGCTCGAAAGACCTGGAAAAGGACGCCCGCGGTCACAATCACGACCGCGGTCCCTGCCAGAGCCAGCATCCAGCGGCTTCCGGCACGCTTCTTGTTTTGCACCGTCGTGAAGTGAGTCCCTTCACTCATCGCACCTGTTCTCCGGAATGCGTTAGGTTGAGGAGATTACCCGCGTGAATGCGGCCACCCTGTATTGCGAGGGGGCGGGACTATACGAGAATCCCGGAAAATCGGTCAAGCTCGGTTTTTGAGCAAGGGGGAGCGGGATGCGGGGGTGTGGCTGGTCTCCGGACCCGGAACGCCGGGAGGGCCGCTTCCAGCCGGCGTGCACCGCCGGTCACAGACATGCGAAAAACGCCGTGATCCTTTTGCGCCGCCGCTGCGTTCAGGCACTTGCTGTGCTGTTTCGGCCGTCGATAGAATCAGGAAGCTTTCCGCTTCCGGGCAGGGCGGTCGGCCGCGTAAGTTTCCAGCAGTTCACGGATTTCAGGCCGAGGGGGATGCAACCATGGGATTGTTCGACAAGCTCCGCGCTGAACTCATTGACATCGTCGAGTGGATCGACGATTCCCGCCATACCCTCGTCTGGCGTTTCCCCCGATACGAAAACCAGATCAAGAACGGCGCGCAGCTCATCGTGCGGCCTGGTCAGGTGGCAGTTTTCGTCCATCGCGGGCAGATTGCCGACGCCTTCGAGCCCGGCAGCTACGAACTCAAAGCGGACAACCTGCCCATTCTGAGCACGATTCAAGGATGGAAGTACGGTTTCAACAGCCCGTTCAAATCGGAAGTCTACTTCGTCAGCACGCGGCAGATCACGGATCTCAAGTGGGGAACACCGAATCCGGTGATGCTGCGCGACGCCGACTTCGGACCGATCCGACTGCGGGCGTTCGGCACCTACTCCCTGAAAGCGGTCGATCCCAAGGCGCTCTTGAAAGAGCTCGTCGGGACCGATGGGACGTTCGAAGCGGATGAGCTGACGGAGCTCATGCGGTCGAATATCACGACGGCGTTCTCGGATCTGCTGGGATCGTCGAAGATCGCCGCACTCGATTTGGCGTCGCGCTACCGCGAAATGTCGGACGAACTGCGGAAAATTGCAGTGGAACGCGTGGATGACGAGTACGGCCTCGACATCCCGCAGCTTTTCATTGTCAACATTTCCTTCCCGGAAGAAGTCGAGAAGGCGCTCGACACCCGTTCGAGCATCGGCGTGCTGGGTGATATGAACACCTACCAGCAGTACCAGTTCGGCAAGGCGATGGTTTCCGCTGCTGAGAACCCGGCAGGGGGTGGAGCGTCCGAAGGGATGGGGATGGGGCTCGGCTTTGCAATGGCGAACAAGATGGCTGCCGGCGCCGGTGGGGCAGGCATGGCCACCGCACCGCCGCCGCTGACCGCGCCGATGTGGCATGTTGCGATCAACAATCAGGCGCAAGGTCCGATCTCTGCGCAGGATCTCGCGCAGGCGGTTTCGGCAGGCCGTGTCACTCCGGGAACTCCGGTCTGGTCCCCAGGGATGCAGGCATGGACGCCGGCGGGACAGGTGCCGCAATTGTCGGTGCTGTTCGCTCCTCCCGCGTCGCCCCCGCCGCTGCCACCCTCGGCGAACTGATCCGTTAATGCCCGATTGGTGACGAGTTGAGCGCGGTTTTCTGCGCCGAGGTCGTTGCTCTGCCATGTCTGAAAGTCCGCCGCCTGTTCCCGAACAGCCGACCGCTGCGCGCACCGCTCCCGAACCGGGCGGTCAGAGAGTCGACGATGGTCGAGGCCGAATCTTCCCCTGTGAGGAATGCGGCGCAGACCTCGAGTTCCACATCCCGACACAAGGGCTGAAATGCCCTTTCTGCGGGCACGAGAAGCGGATCGAACCGGCGGAAGGGGCGACGATCGCCGAGCAGGACTTCCGAGCGATGCTCGCCAGGCTGGAAGAACTGCGCAAGGCCGGCACCGAACCGGAGCTCTCGACCGAACAATCTGAAGTCCACTGCGAGAGCTGCGGTGCGAACGTCGTCTTTCTGGGAACGCTCACGAGCCTCAACTGCCCTTACTGCGGCTCGCCGATCCAGCTGGAGAACGTCCACGCCGCCGGTCAACGAATACCGGTCGACGCCGTACTGACATTTCAGGTGCCGAAGGAGAAGGCGCAAGCGAATCTCACCGCCTGGATTCAATCGCTCTGGTTTGCGCCGAACGAATTCCGCAAGAAGGGGATCGAAGGCCGGTTAAACGGCGTCTATCTTCCTTTCTGGACATACGATGCACTGACCGCGACCCGGTATACCGGCCAGCGCGGGGAGCACTACACGGTGACAGTCGGCATGGGGAAGGACCGGCGGACGGAAAGACGCACGCGGTGGTATCCTGCGGCGGGGGAGTTCCAGCGCTTTTTCGATGACCTCGTCGTGCTTGCTGCCAAAGGGGAGCACCGCGGTCTCGCGCAGAAGATCGATCCCTGGCCGCTCCGCGAGACCCAACCTTTCAAGCAGGAATTTCTTGCCGGGTTTTTCTCTCGCACTTACGACGTTCCGCTCGACGATGGTTTCATCGAGGCGAAGGGACGAATCGAAGAGGCGATTGAAGCGGACGTCCGCAGCCGGATTGGCGGAGACGTTCAGCGCGTCGATACGCTCGATATCCACTACGGCGCTCTCAGCTTCAAGCACATCCTGCTCCCGACGTGGCTTCTGGCGTATCGCTTTCATGGCGAGGTCTATCAGGTAATGATCAATGCCGCGACCGGCGAAGTGCAGGGTGAGCGCCCCTACAGCTGGGTGAAAATCGCTTCTGCCGTTTTGCTTGGAATAATCGCGGTAGCGGTCGTGGTCGGACTGACAAGTTCCTGACTGCAAAATGAGGGAACGAGTGCACGTCCTCGACGAGCCCCAGTCCAGTTTCGTAGAGTTCCCGCCTGGAGAGCGGGATGCCGCCCGGATCGTCACTCGCCTGCGCTACGCCCTCGGAACCGCATTCGTGGTTCTACTGGCTTCGACCTGGAAGCTGTGGATACCGCAACAGGAATTCCCGAGGATTCCCCTGCTGACTGCGGCTCGCAGTCTGCCGCCGGCGGTCGAGTGGTTGCTCGCAGCCGTGATGCTGGCGTCGCTGGGGGTGGTCGTCGGCGCACGCGGGTCGAGCCGTTGGTGGCGGCAGGGGCTGATCGGTTTTTCGGTCGCGCTGCTGGGCCTGATTCTCTGCGACCAGCAGCGGCTGCAGACCTGGGCGTATCAATTCGCACTCATGGCACCGGTGCTGGCAATCGTTCCGGCGCGATACGCGGTGCCGCTTCTGCGAGTTTTCGCCGCCAGCATTTACATGCACTCGGCGCTGTCGAAATTGAGCATGACGTTTCTTAACAGCACGGGACCGGCCCTCGTTGCCGGATTGCTCAAGGCGATGCAGCTTTCAATTCCGGTGCAGAATTCCGTCTATGGAAAAGCGTTCGAGGTGATGCTTCCGCTCGGCGAACTCACCGTCGCGGTGTTGCTCCTGCTGCGCGCCACGCGCTGGTACGGGCTGTGGCTGTCGATCGTCATGCACCTGCTGCTTCTATTGGCGCTCGGGCCCCTCGGACTCAACAATCGGCCCGGCGTCCTGATTTGGAACATCTATTTCGTTCTTCAGAACGTGATACTGTTCGGTCCGCTCGTTCGTGGCAGCGCTCGACCTCGAAGTGAAGATGTGCGATTGACGCCTGAACCTATGGAGCGTTCGACCCCGCGCTACACCGTCTCGGCATGGGGTGTGGTCGTCCTCATCACGGCAGCGATACTTCTTCCGTTTCTTGAACCTTTCGGTCGATTCGATCATTGGCCTTCGTGGGCGGTCTACGCCGGTTCGGCGGAGCGGATCAAAGTGTATGTTCGAATCGAGCAGTTGGCCCGCCTTCCGGAGTCGCTTCGCAAACGGACTCTTCCAGTGCCCGCGGCCCCGGATTGGAATCGCGTTCTGATCGACCGCTGGGCGCTCGATGTACTCTCGGCTCCGATCTATCCGGAAGATCGATTCCAGCTCGGCACCGCCTTCTGGATCGCGCAGCATTTCGAAGCGGACGACGCGATCATGGTCGTCGTCGAAAGTCGGGCGACCCGTCTGGAGGACGAGCGACTCTCGCGCGTGCTGAACGGGCGCGCGGAGATTGAGAAAGAACTCGAAACATTCTGGTGGAACGCCCGCCCCCGCGAACTTTAGAACGGTTCGGCGTGTCCCCCGTTCACCTTCGAATTGAGGCAATCGCCGGCCGGCTGGGATCGTTTGCAATCGCCGCCGGTTCGTTCTAAAACGGGCAAAAGTGAATCGGGCGGAATTTCTTCGGAGCAATGCTTTTCCATGACGCTGATTAACGAGAACTACCTCAAGCTTCAGGCAGGTTACCTTTTTCCCGAAATCGGCAGACGGGTCGCAGCCTATTGCAAGGCGAACCCGGATGCGAAGGTGATCCGCATGGGAATCGGCGATGTCACCGAGCCGCTCGTTCCCGCCGTCGTTGCCGCGATGCACAAAGCGGTCGATGAAATGGCTGTCCGCGGATCGTTCCGCGGATACGGGCCGGAGCAGGGGTACGATTTTCTGCGCGAAGCGATCGCCGAGAACGATTTCAAGTCACGCGGCGTCGATGTCGCTGCCGACGAGATTTTCATCTCCGATGGATCGAAGTGCGACACCGGGAATATTCTCGAGGTTTTCGGCGCGGAGAATACCGTCGCCGTCACCGATCCGGTCTACCCGGTCTATGTCGATACGAACGTCATGGCGGGGCGCACCGGCGCGGCGGATGCGTCCGGCCGCTATGCGGGACTGGTCTACATTCCGGTCACGGCCGAAAACAACTTCGTCCCGGCCATTCCGAAGGAGCGGGTCGATCTCATCTATCTCTGCTACCCGAACAACCCGACCGGCACCGTTGCGACGCGCGAGACTCTCGCGAAGTGGGTCGATTACGCGAAGAACAATGACGCAATCATTCTGTTCGACGCCGCCTACGAAGCGTACATCTCGACTGCGGGCATTCCGCACTCGATCTATGAGATTCCCGGGGCACGCGACGTCGCAATCGAATTCCGCAGCTTCAGTAAGAGTGCCGGGTTCACCGGGACGCGCTGTGCGTTTACCGTCGTGCCGAAGGGACTCACCGGGAAGTCAAAGAATGGCGAACGGACCGAGCTGTATAAGCTCTGGAACCGTCGGCACACCACGAAGTTCAACGGAGTTCCGTACATCGTGCAGCGCGGGGCCGAGGCAGTTTACTCCACCGAAGGAAAGAAGCAGATTCGCGACGTCATCGATTTCTACATGACGAACGCCAGGATTCTGCGCAGCGGGCTCGAGAAAGCGGGGCTCACCGTTTACGGCGGCGTCGATGCTCCGTATGTCTGGCTCAAGACTCCCGGCGGCGCATCGAGCTGGGACTTCTTCGACAAGCTGCTCAACAAAGCCCACCTCGTCGGCACCCCAGGCAGCGGCTTCGGCGCGAGCGGCGAAGGATACTTCCGCTTAAGCGCCTTCAACAGCCGCGAGAATGTCCAGGAAGCAGTCGAGCGGTTCGTGAAGGTGCTGTAGTAAGACCAGATGGCTTCCGGCGGATGGTCAATCAGACGTGGACGAATCGCCTGTCGAATGGGCATTCGGAACCTTTGCAAAATCACGACAACGCCCGAGGTTTTCTGAGCTCTCGCGATTAACCGGACAGCACGCTGCCACAGAGCAGTAGTCCGACAGCGACGATCACAAGAACTGCGGCACAGCCGGATTTCTGTGCAACTTCGGCCCGAGGTGGCTTCTTTGCCGCAACGACGATTGCCTGAATTGTTGTTGTGGGAGCACTGTCTGTCCTCAATTGAAGCGAATCGAGAATTGATTGTCGTTCGCCGGCCAGAAATCTTTCACATGCTGATTTGGCGTTGGCGCGCGACGGCTCGTCGCCACTGAGTGCCAGGATGTCGGCTGCAACAACCGGCAATACCTGGAGGTCTGCGTGTGCAGTAGCCAACTCTCGAATCTCGACGGCCAAAGTCGACAATGCGGCGAAGTCCGCAATCATTTGCGTTACCGAGCCTGTACGCTTCCCTCCCAGCGTGTAAACGCCTTCCAATTCGTCGACGTCGTCAAATGATCGCTCTGTTCCGCGTGGAAAGCCAACGTCGAACTTTCGGCAAAGAGCCTCCCACAGTCCAACCAATGCCCCAATTCGGCCTGCAATTTGCGCGGCACTCATACCTGAACGCTGCAATAGCATGAGTACGCTTGCAAAAAGAGAGAATCTTGGAGGCTTTGACCACGCAAAGCTATCGAGCCACTCTTTTACCGCCTTGAGGCCGTCGGTTTTCCCCGTTTCTTGGGAATTACTTTGGACAGCATCTTGGAGCGACGTAACGGCAAACAGGCTCGTTTGAAAGATTGTTGATCGAAACTCCTCCGGAATATCGGTGAGGTCCATCAACGTATCTGGGATGGCGTCTTCATCGAGAGGTCGAGCCGGTGCCTTGTTCGATGGTTTCTCGGAAGAACGGTCAAGCTTGTAAGTTTCCAATTCAGCGGTTGCGGAATCTGCAGGGATGCTGGGAACCAGAATCACGGTGTTGCATGACGGACAATGCATCGACTTCCCCGCGTGTTCTTTCTTCACGCGGTATCGCTTTCCACAACTGCATGTCACCGTGTTTGTCATCGAGAGATGCTCCGGGACTGTATGGTCCTTGCCACTGAGTTGTGATCCCGATCATCCGCGGGGAAACGGAAACGCTGGGAGCACTAAATCGAATCAATGGTCCATTCAGCGCGATTGAAGTCCACTTTGTCCGAGTAGACCATCGCCGCCATCATGACCGTGGGACGAAACAGCGGATCGTTTGTGTCGAGGGGAAAATTGGCAATCGATGCAGCGACATCAGTGATTCCATTCAACTTTCCATCGCGCACGAGCTGCTCGACCTGCTGACGTGATGGTTGAAATTGTTCGCCAAAAACAATGGCATTCTGGCGTTGCTGATCGGCAAGGATGAGGACGCGATTCGCCATGCATAGCACTCCTTGAATCCGTATTGGTCGTGGTTATGGCCAGATCTGGAATTCGTTTCGAGTTTCGTTACTGCATTTGTGCGTATTCGCGCAACTTGTTGATTCGTCGAGCCAAGATCGGATCTCTCGAACTTCCGGAGACGTCGCCGGTGACCAAGAATGCGCTCCGGCTTAGAAATCCATCGAGCTCCGCCTTGCACGACGGCTTCTCGCAAATCGGGAATACGAGATTGAGTGTGGAATAGCTGGCGGAGCGAGAGGCAGGCGCGTCGCACCACGGGCAGGTAAGCTGCATTGCTGAACTCCGTGCGTAATGAGATTCGAAGACCGCCATAAAAAGGCGGGCTATTGCTCAAGAACGCTGGAGCGCGACACAAGCTTGCAAAGAATTTGCCCAACATGGCGTAAGAATGAAGTTCTCTAACGCGGAACTTCAATCCACGTGGGAAGTTGCAGCTAGGACCTGCAGTGCGGGATGACGCCCCGCAAGGACGCCGCTGGTGGGTGACGGGCACCTCTCGTGAAGTACACGGAAGTTAGAAAATTCCGTGGAGAGAAGACGTTCGCGGTCCGCGCTGGCGGGACGGTCGCGAGTCAATTCTTGGACAGAAGCCGGTGATTTCGGCCGAGAGAGTCAGGCCCCTTCAACCGAATCGCGCGGAAGCTCGGCTTCGGGCGGTGCGTCGGTCGGCCGGGGCTTCGGTGTGGCATAGGTCCCCGGGCTGATCTGCGGGCTCGTCTTGCATTCGTCGAGAATCCGCTTGAGATGGTCCGCGTCCATCGTTTCGCTTTCCATCAGCTCGCGCGACATTCTTTCGAGAGCGGCACGGCGGCTGTGCAGAATCTCATGGGCGGTGCTGCTTGCTTCGTCGATGATCCGCTTCACTTCGAGGTCGATCTCGCGGATCGTATCTTCGCTGTGCAGCGGCTCGCCGACCGATGACGCCCCTCCCAGGAAGGGGGAACGCTGCGCTTCGCTGTAATGGACCCGGCCGATCTTCGCGCTCATGCCGAACTCGGTCACCATTCGCCGGGCGATATCGGTCGACCGTTGCAGGTCGTTCTTTGCGCCGGTCGAGATTTCCTTGAAGACCAGCTCTTCAGCGGTGATTCCACCGAGCAGCACGCAAATGCGGTTCTGCAGCTCCGATTGCGTATGGAGCTGCCGATCTCCTTCCGGCCGCTGCATCATGTAGCCCAGGGCTCCCATGCCGCGGGGAATGATCGAGATCTTGTGGACGGGGTCGGTGTTCGGAAGGCTGCACGCGACGAGGGCGTGGCCGCACTCGTGGTATGCGACGCGCACCTTTTCGTCTTCGTGGATGATGCGGGTGTGCTTTTCGAGTCCGGCAATAACCCGCTCGATCCCTTCCTCGAACTCGCGCATCGAGACACGGGTCTTGTCGGCCCGCGCTGCGAGGAGAGCGGCTTCGTTGACAAGATTGGCAAGGTCGGCTCCGACGAATCCCGGCGTGAGCTTCGCAATCCGCTGCAGATCGACGCTGTCGTCCATCTTGATCTTGGCGGAGTGAACCTTGAGGATCGCTTCACGCCCTTTGATGTCGGGGCGATCGACGAGAACGTGCCGATCGAATCGACCGGGA
>JBFWWA010000133.1:0-9646 GCA_050246455.1 Planctomycetaceae bacterium | reverse complement strand
GCCGAGAATCTGGAATTGTTCGTGTCCTTTGCCGGCGACAAGCACGCAGTCTCGCGGCTCTGCCTGCTCGAGCGCCCAGCGGATGGCTTCGGCCCGGTCCGGTTCCACCCACGGCTCAGGAGCCGAACCGGTGAATCCGGAAAGAATGTCCTTGATAATCTGTTCCGGCGACTCGCTTCTCGGGTTGTCGCTGGTGACGACGTCCAGGTCGGCCTCGGATGCGGCGCGCCCCAGCAGAGGACGCTTCGAGCAATCGCGATCACCACCCGCTCCGAAAACGACGATGACTCGTCCGGTCGAAAGTCCACGCAGAAAGCGTATGCACCTCAGCAGCGCGTCATCCGTGTGCGCGTAGTCGACGAATACGTTGAACGGTTGCCGGCAATCGATGCGCTCCAGACGGCCAGGAACGAATTGAAGGTTCTCAAGGCCGCGTTGAATGTCGGCCGGAGAAGCACCGAGACTGAACGCAGCCGCGGCCGCGGCCAGGCTGTTCGAAATGTTGTGACGTCCCACCAGCTTCGTCGAAACTGCGATCTCGTCGCCGCCGACGTGCATCACGAAACGGCTTCCCTGAAGCGTTTCCTCGAGGATCGTAGCAGTCACATTTGCCGCACGGTCGAGTCCGTAAGTGATGACCGGTAGCGACGACTCGGCTCGCGCAATGAGTGACGAAGAGCCGGAATCGTCGCTATTGATCACTGCACAACCCCGGGCTTTGCATAGCCCGAAGATTCGTGCTTTGCTGTTCAGGTAGGATTCGAAGTCGTGGTGATAGTCGAAGTGGTCCTGGGTCACATTGGTGACTACGGCGACATCCAGCTGCGTTCCCGCAGCCCGATGCTGATCCAAAGCGTGGCTCGACAACTCCATCGCCACGTGCGTGCAGCGGCGGCGGACCATCGTGGCCAGCCAGTGTGCCAGCGATTTCGAATCGGGCGTCGTCATGCCGGAGGGACAGGAATCGACGCCGTCGTTGTACTCAATTGTCCCCAGAAGACCCGTCGGCTTTCCAGCGGCTTGCAGAATCGAACGAATCATCCAGGTCGTTGTCGTCTTGCCATTGGTTCCCGTCACCCCGGCGACACCGAGGCTTCGTGAGGGGAAGCCGGCGAGCGCTCCGCAAAGCTCCGCGTATGCGCGGCGAACGTCCGGAACCACACACTGCGGTACCGAGACGCTCGGAATCGGTCGCTGCACGAGCAAGCTCGAGGCACCATGGTCGATCGCCTCCGCGGCGAACGTGGTGCCGTCAACTCGCGTTCCCGGAACAGCAGCGAAGAGCATTTGAGGTCCGCACTGGGCGCTGTGCTCGGTCGCGTCACTGACGCGAATGTCTGCACAGCCAACGAAGCTCGAACGGGGAAACAGCTGTCGCAAGCTCACCGGCATCCGGAATTGCGACAACTGACGTGACATGAAAAGAGGCCTCCATGCCTCAGCCGCGCGCGGAATTCCGCACCCGGCGATCTTCCATGATCTGTCTTGGGGGGAACGCAAAACGCATCGCCCGCGACGCTGAGAGAACCCCCAGCGCGGGTGCACGCTTTGGTAACGATATGCAAACAACGGGAAGTTGAAGATTGGCTTTTTGAGTCGGCTCGAACAGATCGTTCAAGCGGGCGGCATTCTCGCCATTTGGCGGGAATCGTCAAGCCGACTTTAGACATTTTTCAAGTCACTTGTAAACGTTACACGAAATTCCCGCGTCATCGGTTTCACCGCTGGAATTCGAGCGTTTTCCGCGAATAATGAAGATGTCGTGCCAGAACATTTTCCAGCCTGACAACAGATACGAACGCGGTCCTGAGCCGCGCAGGATACTCTTGTGAATCAGACCTACGACGCCGTGCTGATAGTGGGATTCGGCGGTCCGGAATCGCCCGATGATGTGATTCCGTTTCTCGAGAACGTGCTCCGTGGTCGAAACGTCCCGCGCGAACGAATGCTCGAGGTGGCCGAGCACTACTACCACATGGGTGGCAAGAGCCCCATCAATGACCAGGTGCGCGCGCTCATCAGCGTGCTTCGGCCGGAGCTCGATGCCCATGGAATCACGCTCCCGATCTATTGGGGAAACCGGAACTGGCATCCCATGCTCGCCGACACGCTCCGCGAAATGGCGGATGCCGGCGTGAAGCGAGCGATTGCGGTCGTCCTTGCCGCATACTCGTCCTACTCAAGCTGCCGGCAGTATCGCGAGGACATCGAACGGGCGCGGGAAGCCGTCGGTCCCAATGCGCCGCAGGTCGACAAGATTCGCGTCTTCTACAATCATCCGGAGTTCATCGCCGCGAACACCGATCGACTTCGAGAGGCTATCGGGCGATTCCCACCCGATCGGCAGGCCGGGGTGCATGTCGCATTCACCGCCCACAGCATCCCGAATTCGATGGCGGACTTTTGCGACTACGTGAAACAACTCGAGGAAACGATTCGACTCACGACCGAACCGCTCCAAATCTCACAGGAGCGATACAAGCTCGTCTACCAGAGCCGAAGCGGCCGACCAACCGATCCCTGGCTCGAACCCGATATCTGCGATCATCTGACCCAACTCGCAGATAGAGGGGTGCGTGACGTTGTTATCGCACCGATCGGATTTCTGTCTGATCACATGGAAGTCATCTACGACCTCGATTGTGAAGCGAGGCAGAAGGCTGAGGAACTGGGCGTGACCATGGTGCGTGCAGCGACCGTCGGGACTCACCCGATATTCGTGCAGATGTGGCGAGAATTGATTGAGGAGCGATTGAATGCCTCGAGCGAACGCCGTTCGGTCGGACAATTCCAACCGGCCCCCGACGTCTGCAGAGTCGGTTGCTGTCCGGCGCCCGCACGGCCGGCGCAACGACCCTGAACGAACCACCGTTCAGGATTTCGTCTTCTCCCGCTTGAGCACAGTCTGAAGATGGCATTCAATGCTTTCCGCCAGCTTCGCGACGTTATAGCCCCCTTCCAGAAAGCTGATGCAGCGTCCCTTTGCATACTCGTCGGCAATGTCGAGCACCAGCGAGGTCAGCGGCTCATAGTCTTCCGTTTCCAGGCCGAGTGAGCCGACGGGATCGGCAGCATGCGCGTCGAAACCGGCTGAAAGCAAAACGAGCTCCGGCTTCGCTTTCTTCACGGCGTCCTCCAGCAGCGATTCGAAGGCGGAAATGAATTCCGATCGCCGGATGCCGAATCGCAACGGCAGATTGAAAATTGTGCCGACACCCGCCCCTTCGCCCGTTTCGTTCGCCGCACCTGTGCCGGGATAGAACGGATAGCGATGCACGGAAAGAAAGAAAACATTTCCATCGCGATAGAAGATATCCTGCGTGCCGTTGCCGTGGTGAACATCCCAGTCGACGATCAGGACCCGCTCGATTCCTTTCGTCCGTGCATGAGCGGCGGCGATGGCCACGTTATTGAAGAGGCAGAAACCCATAGGATGTGTCGGCAAAGCGTGATGTCCCGGGGGACGAACGAGGCAAACCGCGCGCTTCGCTTCTCCGGCGAGAACCTTCTCCACGGCGCTGATGCCTGTCCCAGCCGCGAGGCAAGCCACCTCAAAGGAGCGAGCGCTCATCGTCGTATCGGTTTCGATCTGTCCCCCGCCATCGGCCGCGAACTGCTCGATTTCCGCCACATGATTCTTCGTGTGAATGCGCTCGAGTTGCTCTCGAGTTGCCGGGAGGACCTCGGGCTTTACGAACTTCGTGAGAAGATCGGTCTTCGCAAGGTACTCGGAGAGATACCGCAAACGTTCGGGCGATTCCGGATGCTGGCCGGTTCGGTGTTCGAGAAACCGGGGATCGGTATAGAGCAATGCCAAGCCTGCACCTCGTTAAAATCCGGGTGACTTTTCGAATCATCCACCGCGATCGCACGACCTTGATAATATAATTGTATCGTTCTTCAGAATCTTTACGATTCGTGGGGCCCGCTCCGACTCGGTTACTCCTCTCAGGTTCTGATCCTGATTGACTCGGAGTCCATCATGGCAGCGCTCGACGTCGAACGCCTTCGGAATGAGAATTACAACGCCGCGGTGGAAAGCGTGCGGCATGTGCACGAAGAGCTGATGGTGATTCGGGTTCGACCAGAATTGGAGCGTCCCGCATTCGTCGCGGGCCAGTACACGCTGCTGGGACTCGGAGCGTGGGAACCGCGAAACGACGGCGTCACACGGCCCGCGCCGACGCACTCGACCGGGGACGCGGACACGGCAAAAGCGTCGGAGCGGAAAAAAGACCTCGGACAGTCGCTGATTCGACGCGCTTACTCCATTTCCTGTCCGCTCATCGACGATCTCGGCCGCATGGTCACCGTCGATCAGATCGAGTATCTGGAATTCTTCATCACGCTGGTTCGCAAGCCGACCGATGAACCGCCGGTGCTGACTCCACGGCTATTCGCACTGGGCGCAGGCGACAGGCTGTTTCTCGGCCCTCATCCGCACGGTCGCTACACCCTGGAAGCAATTTCAGAACAGGAGAATGTTATCTTCATTGCAACCGGGACCGGCGAGGCACCGCATAACGCGATGATTGCCGAACTGCTCGCCCGGGGGCACGGCGGACGGATTTTCTCCGTCGTCAGTGTGCGCGAGCGAAAAGATCTCGCCTACCTGGAGCAGCACCGTGAGATCGAACGTCGCTTTTCGAACTACCGGTACATCGTGATTACCACACGCGAGCCGGAGAATCTCGATCGATCGCATCCGAACTATGTCGGAAAGGTGCACGTTCAGGATTATTTCGCAACGGGTCGTTTTCAGACCGAAGCCGGGGGAGAAATCCGCCCGGAAAACACTCACCTTTTTCTTTGCGGAAATCCGATGATGATCGGACTGCCGCACAAGGGGAAAGAGGGCGATCTGCT
This sequence comes from Planctomycetaceae bacterium, assembly GCA_050246455.1. GTDB lineage: Bacteria > Planctomycetota > Planctomycetia > Planctomycetales > Planctomycetaceae > CAZVJA01. The sequence continues at coordinate 4,780 of JBFWWA010000133.1, read as the reverse complement.
CTACCCGGAGCCTGCGGGCATGGTTGAAACGCTTACCCACATGGGCTACCAGCTCGACGAGCCTCGACACCCCGGCAATGTTCACTTCGAAAAGTACTGGTAATGCCCGCGAGTCGAGCGTTCGAGCGGAGGCTCAGCCCATCATCGCCTCGAGCACATCGGGGGGTGCCTCCGCGTAATGCAGAGGTTCCATCGAATACGAGGCCCGTCCCTGCGACAGGCTTCGGACCTGCGTGGAATACCCGAACATCTGCGAAAGTGCGACGTGCGCTTCGAGCACGTAAAGATCCCCGCGGCGCTCGGAGTTGACAATCACGGCGCGGCGGGCATTGAGGTCGGATTGAATATTCCCCATGAATGCTTCAGGAGTTAAGACCTCGAGCTTCATGATCGGTTCGAGCAGCACGATACCGGCATCGGAAAGTGCCCGGTCGACAGCTTCGGATGCCGCAGCCCGCACGGCAACTTCGGTCGTTTCGCCGACGCGGTTGTCGGCGTCGAGAATTGTCAGTTTCACTTTCATCAGCGGGTGGCCGAGCATTCCGCCACCTTGCATCTTGTCGCGAATGGATTGTTCCAGAGCCGCACTCAATTCCAGCGAGAGTGTACCCGGCTTGAGCTTGTTATCGACGACGATTGCTTCCGCAGCGCTCGGTTCAATGCGCACTTTGATGCGGGCGAATTGCGACTCGCCGGCCGACTGTCGCTGAAAAACTCCTTCCGCTTCGACCGACTTCCGGACCGTTTCCCGATAGCTGACGCGCGGCTTGTGGACGCGAATCTTCAAGCCGAAGTCGCGCTGGATGCGGTCGCGCAGAACTTCGAGATGGAGCTCACCCATCCCGCTGATGATCGTCTGGCCGGTTTCCTCGCTGATTTTCGCTTTGAACGTCGGATCCTGCCGCGCCAGCCGGGCGAGGACGTCGGCGAGCTTTTTCCGCTCGGCGCTCGACTCCGGTTCTGCAGCCATCGAAATGACCGTCTCCGGGAATACGATGCTTTCGAGCGCGATCGGATGATGCGCATCGCAAAGAGTGTCGCCGGTGACCGCTTCCTTCGGTCCGATCACGCCGACGATATCTCCCGCCTCCACCTGATCCGCTTCGATCTTCTCGCGCGAATCCGCCTGCACCCGCCAGAGCTGACTGATCAACTCCTTCTTTCCGGTTCGCGGATCAAGCACACGGCTGCCGCTCTTGAGCACTCCGGAGTAAACGCGAACGAAATAAAGATCGGTGTGCTGATCTGCGACGACCTTGAAGACCAGCCCGCAGAACGGCTCTTTCGGCGAGCATTTACGGACCTCCGGCTTCCCTTTCTTTTTCTCACTCGGGTTCTCTCCTTCGACAGGAGGACGATCGAGCGGACTGGGAAGGTAGTAAGTCACCGCGTCCAGGACGGGTTGAACGCCAATGTAATCGAGCGACGCTCCGCAGAATGTGGGCTGCAATTGCCCTTCGAGGGTCGCGGTGCGAAGAACGCGGCGGATTTCGTCAGGCGGAATCGTCTCGGTTTCGAGGTACGTCGCCATCACACCGTCATCGAGGAGTGATACCGCGTCGAGCAGTTTCTGCCGCCATTCCTCCGCGATGAGAATGTAGTCTTCCGGTATATCGGAGACATTAATCTTCTGCCCCTTCGATTCCGCGTCGAAGGTGAGTGCCTTCATTTCAATCAGATCAATAATGCCCGTCAGGGCATTGGGGTCGGGAGCGGCACCGGTCCCCATCGGCAAGGTAATTGCGACCGGATGGGCCGAAAGTCGACGCGAGATTTCGTTGAATGTGCGCTCGAAATCGGCGCCGATGCGGTCGAGCTTGTTGATGAAGCAGATTCGCGGGACGCGATACTTGTCGGCCTGCCGCCAGACGGTTTCGCTTTGGGCCTCGACCCCTTCAACCGCGCTGAAAATGACGACGGCACCATCCAGCACACGAAGACTTCGCTCGACCTCCGCGGTAAAGTCGACATGCCCCGGGGTGTCGATGATGTTGATCGTCGTCTCTTTCCACCTGCAGGAAATCGCGGCGGAATAGATCGTTATTCCCCGACGCGCCTCATCGGGATCGAAGTCGGTAACGGTCGTTCCTTCATCGACATCCCCCATGCGATGCGAGACGCCGGTGTAGAACAGAATCCGCTCGGTCGTTGTCGTCTTGCCGGCATCGATGTGCGCGACGATTCCGATGTTACGGATGCGTGAGATGTCGGATGACATGATCTAGAGGACCGCGATGGACACCCGGGGACAAGTTCTTGACGCCCGGCGCCCCGCTTCCTGACGGCAATCATGCACGACAAAAACTCGAGGAACGCATACTTACCACGCGAAGTGCGCGAACGCCTTGTTGGCGTCGGCCATGCGGTGCACGTTGTCGCGCTTCGACATGGCGGCACCTTCACGGCGGTAGGCATTCATCAATTCTTCCGCGAGACTCTGATGGGCCGGCCGGCCCTTCTTCTCGCGGACGGCTTCCAGAATCCAGCGAATCGCAAGCGTCTGCTGACGACGATAGTTCACCGGCGTCGGCACCTGATAGTTGGCACCGCCGACTCGCTTGGAACGAACCTCAATCGACGGACGGACGTTCTCGACGGCGCGAGTGAAGACGACGAGGGGGTCGTCGTCCGGAAGCTTCTTCTCAATGATGTCGATGGCATCATAAAAAACGCTGAGCGCGACGCTCTTCTTGCCGTCGTGCATAAGACAGTTCACGAACTTCGAAACGAGGGTGGAATTGAGACGCCCATCGGGCTTCAATTGCTTCGCACTTGCTGTGAACTTGTCGGCCATCGACGAAACTTTCTCATTGGCGAGGCCAACGGCCTCGGCGATCTCGGAAGATATCTGAAAACGTTCGCGGCGGAAAAACCAGCCGCACTCTCCGCCTTACTTCGGCCGCTTTGCACCGTAACGGCTGCGGGCCTGACGGCGGTCGCTGACGCCGAGCGTGTCGAGCACGCCGCGGACAATCTTGTATCGAATACCCGGGAGGTCGCGGACACGACCGCCACGGACCAGGACGATCGAGTGCTCCTGGAGGTTGTGGCCTTCGCCCGGGATGTACGCGGTGATTTCCTTGCCGTTCGAGAGGCGGACACGAGCCACTTTACGCAGCGCGGAGTTCGGCTTCTTGGGCGTGACCGTCTTGACGAGAAGACAGACCCCTCGTTTCTGGGGACACCCCTCCAGAAGCGGAGTTTTGCTCTTGGTGCGCTGAATTCGCCGCGGCTTGCGGACGAGCTGGTTGATTGTGGGCATGCGACTCTGTTTTCCTCACGACTTCCGGCAGGCATTGCCGGGGAATCGTGCAATGTATCGGTAATTTCCGGGACCGTCAAGGAACCGCAAAACGGTTCCCTGACGTCCAAATCCGCTCGAATTCCGGTTCGGATCGAGCAATTACTCTCCGCTCGTCACCGCGGAAGCCGATGCAGCTTCCTGGCTCTCTCCCAGAAGATCGAGCCTGGCCGCCAGAATCCGCTCTTTTTCGGCCTGAAGTTCCATCAGAGCTTCGGGGCGAATTCGCACTTCGGCTTCCTGATGGGTGTGGAAACCGGTTCCCGCCGGCACGAGGTGCCCCAGAATGACGTTCTCCTTCAGACCGACGAGATTGTCGACCTTTCCGGCAAGGGCGGCCTCGGTGAGCACCTTCGTCGTTTCCTGGAAGCTGGCAGCCGAAATGAAGCTTTCGCTCTGAACGGCGGCCTTGGTAATTCCGAGGAGTTGCGTACTTCCTGTCGCCGGTCGCGGACGGGTGTGCTTGGCCGGCTTCTGCCCGGCCATCTCGACCTGTGAATTGACCTCGTCAATAGTCGCAGAAGGAACGACGTCTCCCTCGTGGAACTCGGTATCGCCCGGGTCCGTGACGCGCACGCACTGCTGCAGCGCGTCGTTCACTTTCCGGAACTCGAACTTATCGATCACGATTCCAGGAAGCAGATTCGTATCGCCGACGTCCTCGACGCGAACCTTTCGCAACATCTGGGCGACGACAATTTCAATGTGCTTGTCGTCGATTTCGACGCGCTGAGAACGGTACACGTTCTGGATTTCGTGAAGCAGATACTGCTGCACGGCCTCTTCGCCGCTGACGCGGAGAATGTCGTGCGGGACCAGTGGACCGCGAACGAGCGCGTCACCCGCCTGGATGCGGTCGTTAGCGTGAACCAGCAACTGCTTTCCGTGCGGAATCACGTGTTCCACTTCGGAAGCGTCGTCACCGACGACCTTGATGATTCGCTTGCCGCGCTTCTTCTCCGGAACAAGTTCAACCTTGCCGTCAATTTCGGCAATGATAGCCGGGTCCTTCGGACGCCGAGCCTCGAAGAGCTCGGTCACGCGGGGCAGACCGCCGGTGATGTCCTGAGTACCGGTCGACTCACGCGGGTTCTTGGCGAGCACGGCACCGGCCGAAATCTGCTGACCTTCCTGCACGTCGATGCTCGCACGCTCAGGCAGGTAGTAGAAGTCGAGAATCTTTCCGGTCCCGTCCTCGATGATGATCTGCGGGTGCAGATCTCCCTTATGTTCAATGACCGTACGGCGGATGTTACCGCTCGCTTCCTTCTCGGAACGAATCGAGCGACCTTCGATACAGTCTTCGAAGCGGACCTTTCCGCCGACCTCGGCAAGAATCGGAACCGAGTGCGGGTCCCACTGGCAGAGGACCCGTCCGGCCTCGATCTCTTCGTCTTCGGCAACCATCAGCGTGGCACCGTTGGGAATCGTGTACTTCTCGAGCTCACGCTCCTTCGGGTCCATGATGATGACTTCGCC
>JBFWWA010000132.1:0-9721 GCA_050246455.1 Planctomycetaceae bacterium | reverse complement strand
AGATTGCACCGTCGCGAACCATTCTTTCCATTTCTTCAATACGTCCTGACGCCATTTCGTTGCCGCGTCGGTTCTGGTCTTCTCATCAGCGGATTCATCGAGACCGTCGAACGGATCGGTTTTCGGGGAGACTCCCCCGGGACGGCGGCTTAACCAGCAAAGGGCATTGTTCGCTTCGATCGCGACGCTCAGATCCGGATCTTCCCCCAGAATCTTGATGAAGGCGGCCGCATCGTCAATCTTTCCGCAGCGACTCAGCGCCCATGTGGCCGTCCGACGGACTTCGACACGGGGATCCTGGACGAGTTTCAGCAGCCTGTCGCGCTGACCGACGAGCGATTCGCGATCGCCAAGTTGTACCTGCTCGACAATCGCCGCCTGTGCCGCTTCGACGTTGAGGCTTTTTGCATTTTCAAGTTCCGCCAGTAATTCGTCGACCGGCCCGGTCATCTTTCGCTTCTTGACACCGTCGCCAGTGGCGTTGATCTCAGAAAGGTTTTCCGGAAGCCCGCGGTTACCAATCAATAAGCCGGCGCCGAGTCGTCGAGAAACCGTCCCGCTGGGACCGATCAACTTCGATGTGGCGTTGGTAAGGAAAAGTAAGCCGAAACTGGTCCCTTCCACCTTATTCAGTCGCACCGGGAAGGTTCCGTCCTGGCCCTGACGCTCGACGAGATGGTCAGCCCCTTCGGCATACCATTGACGGCCTTTATAGTCCTCGATGCTGGCAAGTGCCGACATGCGTTCGAGACCGTACAGATAATAGGTCGGCCAGCCGTCGGGCCTGGTAATCGTGAAGTTGATGTTCATCCATTCGACGCCTCGCGCGATTCCGAGATTGATATCGCCGAGTGGAACGGATGCCCGAAGGGATTTTCCCCCCTTGGCTGCAACTGCGGCTTTGTCGGTCTGCACCCCGTCGCGTTTGCCGGTAGACAGATTGACTCGTTCCAGAATTCCGAACTTGCGCTTCGGTTTTTCCGGAGTGGAGTCGGCGTTTTTCTTTGCGGCATCGTCGGCATTGCCGGCAGTAGCGCCGTTGCCGGTTTTCTCGGCGGATTTTGCCGCCGCTTTGGCAGCCTGCTCGACACTCCAGCCCAGTTCACGATTCCGAACCGGCTGCATTGGGGGAACAATGTGCGCAGGAAATTGATCGGGAGTCGGCAATGCGTAGTCACCGTTGGGGTAAAGAAACAATCGGGCGATGCACAGGCTGGCGACACCGTTGACAGTCATCGCATGCCGCGATTGGGCCGCATCAGCCCCCGGGTGATACGTGAAGTGCCCTGCGGGTGCCTGGGTCCGCAAATGCCAAAGCGCTGCGCGCTCCCATGTTCCGGGCGGAATCTTGATTCCCCCTCGGCTGGCAGCCCACAGACCGAGCAAGGCATACTGTGTAATGCTTGTATCGCCCTTGTTTCCGGGGCTGTTCGGGTAGTACCAGCTCCCTCCTTCGTCCTGCCCTTCGAGGATGTAAGTCGTTATCGCCTGCATCTCGGCGCTAAAACGACCCTTTTCGTCAAGGTCGTGCGCAGCCGCTTCCAACGCCATCAGGTCCACCCCGGCTTCGTAGTACTGCTGCGAACGAGGAGTGTATACGCCCCCTTTCACCTTCTTCTTGATGTCCTCAAGAATCGCGGTGACCTCTAGGCTGCTGGCGGGGTAGCCCGCTTTGATCAGAGCATATGCTCCCAGGCTGGGCGTTCCGTGCGATCCCTCACGTGCATACTTCCTGAGGAACTCAATCGCTCTTTCAACCGCCGTATCGATTTCGGCCTTCGTAGCGGCGCGCGATTCATCGGCGCAGGCATTAACGGCAAGCGCGGCCCCGACAACGATCACTCCCAGTCCGCGAAAGCGGTTAGCGCTCCCGGACGTGATACAGCGGGTAGATCGTGTGATTTTCGAGAACAACCGGGCGCTGGCCATTCAGTTTCTCCGCTCAACGAACCGCGGCCCGCAGTCATCGCCGGGGACAGTCTTCGACCGGACGCCGGGAATGCGCCGGGAATCATCCTGAATTCAATCCTAGATCCGTCGTTAGGGGGTGTCAACGTGCCTCATCGCCACTTGAATGCACAACCTGCATCCCCCATCTCTCCGAGAACGGAATCTCACTGTCTGAAGCCCAGAAATACAGGTTGTGCCGGGTCGGATAAACTGTCTCGAACACCCGGACGTTGCGGAAAAAAGGTGTGAAGAATCGGAGTAGATCATCCTTCGATTTGAACTCGTACTCGTGATGCACAAGATGCTTCACCTGGTCTTCCCGCTCGACGAGCGTATAGCCGCTGAGGATGCCCTCAGGGGTGAGACGCGAACGGATCGACTTCAGAATGGCATCGATTTCCAACTCTGTGAAATGCTCGATAGCCGCATCCCACACGATGTTCTCGAACGTCCCCTCCGGCATCTGGTCGCGGATATCAGCAACGCGGAATTCGATGTTCGGCCCGGAGTTCCTTTTCTTCGCATGAGCGATAGCCGAACGATCGAAATCGCAGGCAATGACATTTGCCGCCCGCAACGAATAGAAGTGCCGGGCATTGAAGCCGTCGCCGCAACAGAGTTCGAGGACGCGCGCGTTCTCCCGCATCGCCAACAGGCTGAAGCAGCCTCTTTCGACCCACAGTGAATTCCCTGTCCGATGCCAGGCATCGAACTGGTCGACGTAATGATCGAACCACTCCGGCGGCGGCGCCACATTCCATTCGGCGAACATCTGCAGGTTGTGTGTTGAAGCGCACAGTCTCCGCACTCCGGAATTGATTCCGCGAATCGTTGCAACGACACGATCTTTCCCTGCGATCCTGGCCAGCAGAGAAACTCCCTTGCGCGAAGCCGCGCCGACAATCCGCCCGAGCATTCCCTGGTATCTCCGTGAAGTCGCACGGCGTCCGGCCGATGTCATTCCGGCGAACGAGGCCTGCATCACTACAATATCCGGCCGGCAGTCGGTAATCTGCGCACCGGTAGTTCGATCATCCCGAAATGATTTGCGAAGGGTCAGCCCGTGGATCGGCTGGAAGGAGTCAAAGGTCGCTACGGCACGATCTTGATCGATCCTCCCTGGAGGTTTTCGAATCGGACCGGCAAGGTCGCACCCGAACATCGTCGACTCAACCGCTATCCGACGATGAGCTTCGAGGAAATTGCCGCCCTTCCCGTCCCGCGTCATGCCGCGGACAAATCGCATCTGTATCTTTGGACTCCCAACGCGCTACTGCCCGAAGCACTCGAGATCATGCGTGCCTGGGGCTTCCGCTATAAAACGAAGATCGTCTGGTACAAGGTTCGGAAGGACGGCGGACCGGATGGCCGCGGCGTTGGATTCTATTTTCGCAATGTGACTGAACTTCTGCTGTTTGGCATTCGTGGAAGCATCCGCACGCTTGCTCCCGGGCGCCGGCAAGTGAACGTCATCTGCAAACGCAAAGAGGAACACTCGCGGAAGCCGGAGGAGGCGTACCGCATCATCGAAGATTGCAGCCCCGGTCCGTATCTTGAACTTTTCGCCCGCGAACGCGTGCCAGGATGGACTCAGTGGGGGAACGAGGTCGACACATATCTGGAGACGCGCCCGCACCATCGCGCGTATACTCCCAAAGCGAATGGAAACGGCAAACGCCGCTAAGTGCGTCGACAATTCCGTTCGCCCCTGGGGATTCCTGCCGATCCGTCACTCGGCAGAATCGCCACTGGCTTTCAACGCGTGAACTCCGCATGATGGCGGAATGCGCTCGACCCTCGACTTCCCCGACGAAGCACCTGCGCCGGTTTCCGAGATGCATCCGGAGTCGGAACGTGTTCCCGCCGGCTGCCTGGCGCCGTGGGAAGTTGATTCGCTTGAACCGGCACCGCGGCATTCCTGGCGCGACTGGACGTCGATGATCGGCCCCGGTGTCTTGCTGGCCGGTTCGTCGGTCGGTGCAGGAGAGTGGCTGTTCGGACCGGCGGTCACGGCGCAGTTTGGTGGAACGTTTCTCTGGCTGGCGACAATCAGTATTGTCACACAGACGTTCTACAATCTCGAAGTGATGCGCTACACGCTCTATTGCGGCGAACCAATTTTTGCCGGCCTCTTCCGCCTCGTACCCGGCCCCAAGTTATGGACCGGCGTGTATCTGATTCTCTGCATTGCACACATCTGGCCGTTCATGGCGTCGAACGCCGCGGTCCCACTTTCGGCCGCAATTCTCGGGCACCTCCCCGGCGATCAGATACTCGCAAACATCAACGGTTATGCACTTACGGAAACCGGACTGGTCAAGATTCTCGGATACGTCATCTTCCTGCTGGCCTTTCTACCGCTGATCTTCGGCGGAAAAATCTACAACATCCTCGAAAGGATGATGACCTGGAAGTTGATCATCGTCCTCGGGTTTCTGATCTCCGTCACTGGCTTCATGACCTCGCCGCGGAACATGTGGGAAGTGGTCAGCGGATTCTTCCGATTTGGCGAAGTCGCGATACGAGCGGAAACCGTGATTGCCGGCTCCCACTTCAACCTGACGCGACACGACCGCTCGACCGCTTACACGCTCAATGGCACACTCGAGAACAACGAAACGCTCGTGACCGCTTTCATCGTGCATGAGGGTGAAAAGTCGACTAAGTACGGCATTGATGCGAAGTTGCCCCCGGAAGTCGCGGCGGCCAGAACCAGAATGCTCGAAGAGGCGCGCTTGCTGGCCAAGCCCGGCAAGTTCCGAATCGAAACAACACGGCGAGGCGTCGAGTATCAGATCGAGGGGTCGATCCAGCCCGATGGCCGATGGAATGACGACAAACTCGTGGTCCGCCCCGCGGCAAGTTCTGAAGCACTGGGCGAGTCATCAATCATGGACGAGGACGTGCGGCGCACCGCGAACTCGCTTGTCGAGAATCAGGGATTCGAGCGTCGCGGGATCATCGGATACATGCGCGAACATGGGGGATTACCACCTCTCGACTGGCCGTTGCTGGCGGCGTTCTCGGCAATTGCGGGCGCAGGGATGCTCTCGAATGCCCTCTTCTCGAACTATGCTCGCGATAAAGGCTGGGGAATGGGTGCGAAGACCGGCGCAATTCCAAGCGCCATCGGCGGGCATCAAGTCTCGCTTTCGCATGTTGGCAAAGTTTTTGAAGTCGATGATAAATCACTCGTCGAGTGGCGTGGATGGTTCCGCCACATCATGCGCGACCAGGTCGTTTGGATGTTCTGCAGCGTCGTCGGCCTGGCACTTCCCTGCATGCTCTCGCTCGAGTTCATCCGCAACGCCCCGGTATCCGATACGCGCGTCGCTGCACTTACCGCTCAGGGCTTATCGATGCGCTTCCCGGAGTATGCCGGCTTCTGGTGGGTTCTCACGCTCTTTGTCAGCTTCATCGTGCTGGCGCCGAATGCGGTTTTCGGTGGCGATCTGGTTGCTCGGCTCTGGACCGACATCATCTGGATTGGAAGCAAGAAGGCCAAAGAGAAACCGGCATCATCGGTGAAGAAACTCTACTACTCCATACTTGCAATCTACGGCATCTGGGGACTCGCCGCCCTGACCTTCCTGAATCCGATGCAGATCGCAAAAGTTGGAGCGATCCTCGGTAACGTCGCCCTCGGGTTCTCCGCATTTCACACGCTCATTGTGAACCGGACGTTTTTACCGAAGCCTCTCCGACCGAATCTCTTCATGCAGTTCGGTCTGTTCGCTTGCGGGGCGTTCTTCCTCGCAATCACGGCGATCACCGTCCACTCGCTGCTCTCATAGCCGCGCGCTGCCTCGCGGAAAATCCACTGACTGGCATACCACGAAGTCCGACGGCCAGCCAGCAGCGCGGAAGTGAGGATTGAAAATCTGCGCGGCGGATCACGCGGCGGCAGCGTTGTGCGAGGGAGGATCGCCGATCGACTCTCCCATTCGCCACCGTTCGGCAACCTGTTCAAGCCGCTCCATCTCTTTCTCGAGCAACTGCGCGTAATGTTCCAAACCGCCGCGGTCGAGATCTTTTGGAATGTACATCGGCTCGCCGCCGATCAGGAGAATGGGACTGAACGGCATCGGGAGCATCATGTCGGTCCAGCTCCCTTGGATCTTCCAGTATCGCTTGCAGGTATGAACGGCCGGAACTATCGGCCGACCACTCTTCGAAGCGAGGAACACAATGCCGACCTTTGCCTTGCGACGCGGGCCGCGCGGACCGTCGGGCGTGATTGCAATGTGCCAGTCGCGCGCAGCGTCGAGCATTTCGCGGAGTGCACGGTCGCCGCCGCGATTCGTCGAACCACGTACCGGGCGGATATTCACCATCTGCATCGCATCTGCCAGGTATGAACCATCCTGATGCGAACTGACGAGCCCGGCCATCTGCTTCGGTCGGTCGCTGAAAATCGTCATGATCAACTGGTCATGCCAGACGGAAAAGAGAAACCGGCGCTCACCCGTCGGTCGGTATGCGCAGGTGCCCGGACGCATTTTTTCCGTTAACCGGCATGTCGCGAAGAGCGTGCGAATCAGCACCACCGCGGCGAATGCCATCAGTTTCGTCAGCAACCGGCTGCGAATTCTCAATGCCCGTCTCCTTGGCGGTGGTCGGAAAGCCCGGGCATTTTAGCGAGTGCCGCGGAGTCTCCAATGGCAGTTTAGCAGCAGCCGTTTGACGTAAACGTTTTCGACATCAGCAGGTGGGTCAGACCGGCTACGGACGCTGGCTTATTCGAACTCCGGATTCCGTCACTTCAAGGATCGTGGATTGGTTCTTCCGGATGTCGACGAGGGTGCTGGGCACGCCGACTTCCTCTTGATCGTTTTCCCCGGATTACGGCATACTTGGATCCGCGTTTTAGTTGGGAATCCGGGGGAGACGGACGATGGCCAACGAGTATTGCATCTACGGACGGGAAACACCGGTCGAGACTGAGACGGTCAATTCATTCTCGCTCAATGAAGCAGCCCAATTGACCGGCCTTGACGTCAATGAGATCATCAAGCTCCGAGATCGCGGGAAGATTGCCTGCCCACGGCCGGTGCAGGGAAGTGCCAACCGTGTGTACGTCGTACGTTACAAGCAGGCCGACCGCAATTACCGCTACGGACTGATCCGGCTGGAAACAATACCGGACATGCCGGTCGTCGGAATGTGAAGCGCGAAGCCACAGGTTCCGCATCTGCACAGGATGCACGCGTACTGTCGTGCGTCGCAGGGAAATTGTGCACAAGGGCGGGCCAGGCTCAAAAATGACCAGACTCTTCGCGGGAACTCCGTTCGACCGTCCACCGAAATGCGACCGCTGCGGCGCACTCGAACCGGCGTGCACGTGCCCACCCCCTGCTCCGGTCGCTGTTCCCCCTGAGAAACAGCAGATTCGAATCGCGATTGAACGCCGCAAGAATGGAAAGACTGTGACGGCGCTCCGCGGTGCATCGACCGAAGCCGACGCACATCTCGAACTCCTCACAAAGCTGAAATCCGTCTGCGGCGCCGGAGGCACATTCAAGGACGATGTAATCGAGATCCAGGGTGACCACGTCGCACGAATCACCGAGACGCTCGCAAAACTCGGTTACCGCATCCGCAAATAGCCCGCTTCGGCAGGATCCCAAGCGGAATCACAAGGGGAATCTTCAACGGCACGTTCCCAAAAGGTCGAGTTGGGAAACTCCCGTACCCTACCGTTCGTAGCGGCAACTGCACTATTCTTTCGGAACGGCGATCGGGCAGTGGCGATTGATCGTCCGAGAATTCTTCAACACAACAATTTCGAATCGTCGGAACGGAAAATCGAGGCAGGATACGAATGGCGGCCAGTTTTTCGCGAGAACTTACCGTTGCCCAGGAAGCGGTCCGGCACGCTGCACGCCTTTGCCGGAACGTGCAGGCGTCCATCACCCCCGGCACGCTCGAGAAGAAAGACAAGAGTCCCGTCACCGTCGCCGATTTCGCGAGTCAGGCGGTAATCTGCCGCGCAATCGGCGATGCTTTCCCCCATGACCCGATCATTGGCGAAGAAGATGCCGAAGAGCTGCGAACGACGGAGAATTCGCAGTTTCTAGCCCGAATTCGGGCGGAAGTCGCCGCGATTGGAATTGATGCCGACGTCAATCGAATTTGCGAATGGATAGATCGCGGCGGCGCAAGCGATTACAGCCCCCGCTTTTGGACCCTGGACCCGATCGACGGCACCAAAGGCTTTCTACGCAAGGAGCAGTTCGCGATATCGCTTGCTCTCATCGTGGAGGGAAATATCGAGGTCGCACTTTTGGGCTGCCCGAATCTCGAATTCGACGATCAACCCGGCTCATCGCGCGGTGTTCTGTACTACGCAACGCGTGGCGGAAAAAGCTGGAAACTGCCGCTCGATCAAGAGGCATCGCCACAGCCAATCCGTGTCAGCTCGTCGTCAGATGCGTCTGCCTCGCGTTTCTGCGAATCGGTCGAATCGGGACACAGCGAGCACGGGCTCTCTGCCCGCGCCGCCGAAAAGCTCGGAATTGGTCGCGAGCCCTTGCGGATGGACAGCCAGGCGAAGTACGCGGTGGTGGCCGACGGCCGCGCCGAAATCTATATGCGCCTTCCGGCTAAGAAAGACTACAAAGAGAAAATCTGGGACCACGTCGGCGGCGTGCTGCTCGTAGAGGAGGCGGGCGGCATTGTCACGGATGTGCTCGGCCGTCCGCTTGAGTTCACGCACGGAAAAGAGCTCCTCGCGAATCGAGGCGTGATTGCCACCAACGGCAAAATGCACGACCGCGTGCTCGCAGCCCTTGCCGAAAGCTACCGTGATGCCGGCCTTCACCTGACCGGTGGAACACCGCTGTAAGCCCGCAACTCTGAAGGAGTGTGCCACGATGTGCAGCCGCACGCATTTCATGTGTTGGACGGTAGTCATCGTGGCGATCGCGCTGCTCGGCGCCGTCGGCTGGCAAGTCGGAGGTCCTATCCGCTCGCATCGTTCGATCGAGTCGATCAATGATCGAACTCGCGACGACGTGATCCGTCTGATCGGCCCGCCGATCGAGATTCATGGCGACGACTGGCTCTACACCAGGACCGGTAACCCCGGCTGGCTGAGCATCCGATTCGACGAGACCGGGCGCGTCGAATCGATCGACCATGAATACGGTTTGATCGGATACTTCTAACCCCAGCCCGGACAATCGTCCGGAAAATGCGATTTCGCGTCACCAGATATCAGCCGCATGTGTCGTTTCAACCGCTGATTGAATCGAGTTTTGCACTCTCTGTTAAGAGTTCATGAAGCTATGATCCGATGATTCGCGGCAGTCGTTTTCAGAAGTGATCGCAGCGAACCTGGTTAGTGGAGCGTCGAACGCCTTACTCCAACTGGAAAGGCCTCGCGTGAATCCCTTCAATCTCAACGGCGTTGAATTCCTGACGTTGTTTGCGGCGCTATTCGTGGTTGCAGCGTTGGCGGCCTGGTTTCTGCGCTGGGCACTCCGCGCGCCGAACGACGATCCAGATTTCGATCTCGACAAATTGAAGCCGTATCAGGTGGCGTACCTGCAGGGGGGTACTCATGCGGTGCTGAGCGCAGCAGTTGCCTCACTCGTTCAGGAGGGGGCGGTTGACATTAACGCCTCGGATGGAACCATCGCAGCAACCGGATTCGGCAATAAAACACACGATGGTGTCGAAGAGATCGCACTCACATCCGTTAAATCCGTCTCCGATCTACGCAAAGGGAACTGGGTAACAGAAGAATCGATCGTCGAGATCCGCGGGGCAC
>JBFWWA010000131.1:0-9723 GCA_050246455.1 Planctomycetaceae bacterium | reverse complement strand
GTGCATGGCGTTCGATGAGGATCTGCTGCAGACGCGGCGCATCAAACCTGCGCTTTTGGGAATGATTGCCGACAAGGGCTGGCTCGGCCTCTCTGACCACGACCCCGACCACGCTGCCGTCCGTATCCGCCGAGACGACCGCCAGGAGTTCGTCGTCACGGAGTCGATTGTCGCGCTAGAAGTGCGTTCATTCGCCAGGTCCCCTGCGGAACGCGGATTTCGCATTTCCGGCCCCGTTCAACGAACATGCCCACGCGGGATCGCGTGGGCATGTTGAATGGTCGTGGATGCTTTCCGCGATTATTTGCTGAGCAGGCCGTTGATCATCATGATCGCCGCGGGACCGACGAGCACCACGAAAATACCGGGAAAGATGAACAGCACGAGCGGAAAGATCATCTTCACCGCGGTCTGCTGCGCCTTCTCTTCAGCCATCTGCCGGCGTTTGACACGCATGCTGTCCGACTGCACACGCAAGGCCTGTGCAATCGAGGAGCCGAACTTGTCGGCTTGAATGAGAATCGCGGCGAGAGCCTTCATGTCGTCGACACCGGTGCGAACGCCAAGGTCGTGAAGAACCTCGCGGCGCGGGCGGCCCATCTGCAACTGCATGTTGGCCATATTGAATTCGGTGCACATCTCCGGAGCACTGTCGTAGAGCTCTTCGGCGACGCGACGCATACCGGCATCGAGTCCAAGCCCCGCTTCCACGCAAACGACGAGGAGGTCGAGCGCGTCGGGAAGCGAGAGGAAGATTTTTTCCTGGCGGCCGCGGCGGGCGAGCCACAGCCACATTTCCGGCAGATAGAATCCGAATCCGCCGCCGAAGATAATTGACGTGTAACCCTTCTGAGTCATGCCCCACGAAGCAAAGCCGAAGCCCATGCCGAGGAGCACGCCGCCGAGCAACATCGCGAACTTCGTTGCGAGGAAGAACTGTGCGGCGTTCGGGGAGCTGTAGCCTGCGTTCGCAAGACGGATCTTGAGTTCACTCTGTTCGAGCTCGGTCTTCGGCTGCAGCGCCTTCGAGAGCGCGGGTGCGGCCCGTTCGACCATCGCCCCCATCCCCGACTTGCCGTCCGCCGCAATTTCGCGGTTACGGAGTGTCGGATCGCGGAGCTCGTCGAGTCGTTCCGCCGCTCGAGAGCGTTGGCCCGAGAAATACGTGATGAGCGCCCAGGCGCCGCAGGTGATGCCGCCGAAAATTGCCCAGGGCAGTAATTGAACAGGATCCATGATTCTCTCCGGGTCTCCAGCCTCTCGACGACGAATCGCCGTCGGGAATTCCCCAATCGCTAGTGAAGGTCGTCCGTCAGATCTTGATGTTCACAATCTTCTTGATGGCCACCGCTCCGAGCACCTGAAGCACTGCGGCGAGCGCAATCATCTTGCGGCCGAGCTCTTCAGTGAACAGGAGCATGACGTAGTCCGGATTCAGGTAATACACCGCGAAGAACAGCGCGATCGGCAATGCCATCAGGACGACACCGCTGATACGACCTTCGCCGGTAAGTGCCTGCACCTGGCCCATGATCTTGAATCGCTCGCGGATGATGTAGCTGATCTTGTCGAGAATTTCGGCCATGTCTCCGCCCGCCTGACGTTGAATTGCAACGGCGGTGACAAAGAACTTGAGGTCCATGTTCGGCATGCGGCGAAGCATGTTCTTGAGCGCCTGCTCGAGCGGAATACCGAGGTTCTGTTCCTCATACGCGATCGAGAATTCGGTGGAGATCGGCGCAGGCATTTCCTCGACAACGACGTGCAGACCGGATGCAAGGCTGTGTCCCGATCGCAGAGCGCGGCCGACAAGCTCCAGCGCGTCGGGCAGCTGTTTCGCGAACTTCTTGAAGCGACCCTTGCGGCGCATGAGCAGCCAGATCATCGGAAACGACCCGACAATCAGCCCGACAACCGGATAGAGCGGCGCCGGGGAGCGTCCGATGTAGGCCAGCAGGACGCCCACCATCGCGCAGCCGCCGCTGATGGCGAAGAAGGCTTCCGCCTTGATCGGTGAATCCGCCTGTTCGAAGAGCCGGCCAAGTCCGGCGAGCTTGTTCGTCAGGCCGCTGATCATGCCGGCCATTCCCGCGAACCCTTCGCGGATGAATTCGTCCTTGACGATTCCTTCCGACTGGCTTTCGCGAGCCTTCTTGCCCGTCATCACTTCCAGACGATCTTCGGCGATGTTCTTGCCGAAGTCGCGCATAACAAAGCCGACGGCCACCACAAGCGCAGCCACGCCCAAGAATACCGCCAGCGAAATGATCAAAGGTGTCATTGCAATCTCTCGCGTCGAAACAGTCTCGAAACGTCACTCAATTGGTGAAACAAAGCCCGTTAGTATCCCAGTCGGCGTGCCGCAAACAGGTTCGCCGGAAGGCGAACGCCCGCCGCTTCCAGACGCGGCATGCACGCGGGGCGCACACCGGTCGATTCAAAGTGCCCGAACGCACGGCCGGTCTCGTCGATGCCGTCCTGCACGAACAGGAAGATGTCCTGCATAATCACCGTGTCCTGCTCCATGTTGAGCACTTCGGTAATGTGGGTGACCTTACGAGGTCCACCCTGCAGACGGTTGGCCTGGATGATGAAGTCGACTGCCGAAGCGAACTGGTGGCGGAGCGCCTTCATCGGAAGCTCAATGCCTCCCATGCTGATCATCGTTTCCAGACGGCTCACCGCGTCACGCGGCGTGTTGGCGTGAATGGTCGTCAGCGATCCTTCGTGGCCGGTGTTCATGGCCTGAAGCATGTCGAGTGCTTCCGGTCCGCGACACTCGCCGATGATGATTCGGTCCGGACGCATACGAAGGGCGTTCTTGACGAGGTCGGTCGCCGTGATGCGACCCTTGCCTTCGATATTGGGCGGACGGGTTTCGAGACGGAGCACGTGTTCCTGCTGCAGCTGAAGTTCCGCGGCGTCCTCGATCGTGATCATGCGCTGATCGCCGGGAATGAAGCTCGACAGCGTATTGAGCAGTGTCGTTTTACCGGAACCGGTACCCCCCGAGATGATCATGTTCAGCCGGGCCTTGATGCAGCCTTCGAGGAGCATCACCATTTCGGGCGTGAACGCACCGAAGCGGAGCAGGTCTTCGAGGGTGAGCGGGTTCGAGCCGAAACGTCGAATGGTAAGCGACGGTCCGTCGAGGGCCAGCGGCGGAATGATGGCGTTGACGCGCGAGCCGTCCGGAAGGCGGGCGTCGCACATGGGGCTCGTTTCGTCGATGCGTCGTCCGACTTTCGAGACGATACGGTCGAGAATCTGCATCAGGTGGTCGTTGTCGCGGAAAACGACCTTCGAGCGATGAATTCGCCCACCCTTTTCGATGAAGACGTTCTTCGGGCCGTTGATCATGATGTCGGCCACGCCTTCTTCTTTCAGAAGGATTTCGAGCGGGCCGAAGCCGAATGTTTCGTCGAGCACCTCTTCGATCAGCCGTTCGCGTTCCGAACGGTTGAGGAGCGGGTTCTCGGTGTCGCACAGGTGTTCGACAACAAGCCGGATTTCACGGCGGAGCGTATCTCCCTCGAGGTCCCCCAGGCGGGTGAGGTCGAGCTTGTCGACCAGCTTCCCGTGGATCAACCGCTTGAGATCTTCAAAGTCCGTCTGGCTGGTCTCAATTCCACGTCCGGGACGAGGAGGAGGGAATTTTGCTGAAACCATCGTCTTGCCGCTCCTGAGTATCCTGAAACTCGTGTTGCGAATTTGCGCGCATCGGACCGCGTCTCCCCTGAGGAAGGGGTGGTCTTCAGAGAAACGTAGCTCAGGAAATGGCTGATGCGGGCGGGTTGCGCGGTTTTGTTGAAAAAAGACCACACGCAAGGATGGCAAACCGGTCGTACTGCCCAAAGCGTTCCGGCTGTGCGGAGAATACCGGTCGGGGTGACTGTTCGCGCCGCGCCAGAAAGCCGGGATTTTCTGATGTTGGCTGGCTAGAAGTCCACGACCTCAACCAAATCGACGTACCGGCATTCGCTCCCATTCTGTGCCCAGAGGTTCGTTTTCTCGCCTCCAGCCATCTTCCCCCAGCACAACCCTGTTGTCGCCAGGATTGGCTTCTCCCCCTCCTGCACTCTTGCGCGCACGCCTTCACGCGACAGATCGATGTTGCGGCTTACAGGATCATCGATCAATCCGAATGCCCACAGGTACCTTCGAACAAGTTCCGGCGCGTTCCATCGACGAACTTGCTCCGAAAACGACCTGCGAAGCCGGCCGAGACTGGTTGTGTGGTGTTCGTGCCGCTTGTCGACGACTGAAGCCGGAACCGGAATCAGATCGTCAACGCTCCACCAGTAGTCGATAAACCACCGAAACGTTTCCCGATACGCGTGCTGATAGATCGCGTCCCATCTCTGCTTTTCTTCAAACGTCAGGATGACCGTATTTTTCTCATATCCCGGCCAAAGGCGCTCTGCCACGGAAATGCCAAGCAGCGGTACACGGCAGATATTGACCGAGTTCGGTTCCGTTTGGAGCCGATCGCAGTCTGTGATCATCCGTTCGTAGATCTGAAGTTTGACGCGGTCACTCTCGGTGAAGCATTCCTCGCGCAGCGTTGGCCGCACTTTGCGACACTCTTCCGCGAACTCAAATAGCCGTGGAGACCACTCGCGATAGAGCGCGTGTCGTTCCTCGAGACCGTTCACGAAACGGTCGAGAGCCTCGATGCCGTCCGATTGAAGAATCCAGAGAGTTCCTTCCGGATCCTCGCCGATCGCGATGAGGCGTTTCGCGAGATGGGGCGGAATATTCTGATCCTTCTTCTGAAACATCGTGATTTCTATCAATAGGACCAAACTGTGGACTTCGCGTCCGATGTTTTCTACTCACGAACCTCTTTCGACCTGAAGCAACTTTCGAGATGATCGTTCACCAACCCCGTCGCCTGCATGAAGGCGTAGCAGATCGTCGAACCGACGAACTTGAAGCCTCGCTTCAGCAGATCCTTGCTCATCGCGTCAGACTCCGCCGTCTTCGCGGGAACGTCGCTCATCGACTTCCGTTTGATGCGGATTGGCTTGCCGTTCACGAACCGCCAGATATAGTCGTCGAAACTTCCAAATTCCTCCTGTACCGCCAGAAACGCGCGGGCGTTCTTGGCCGACGATTCAATCTTCAGCCGGTTCCGGACGATGCCGGGGTTCTTCATCAGCGATTCGAACTTGCGTGGCGTGTATTTCGCGACCTTCGCGACGTCAAAGTGATCGAACGCCTCGCGGTAGTTCTCGCGCTTCTTGAGAATCGTCTCCCAGCTGAGTCCGGCCTGCGCTCCTTCGAGAATTAGAAACTCGAAGAAGCTCCGATCATCATGGAGAGGCACGCCCCACTCAGCGTCATGATACGAAAGATTCGGCTCGGTCTTCGCCCAAGTGCAGCGAATGGTCTGCTTCCCGGCTGTCACAACAACTCCTTCACGCCCAGTACCGTCGATCGAGCGTCCGGTAGTTGATCGCTTCGCTCAGGTGGGCCGCGGTGATTTTTTCGCTTTGCTCGAGATCGGCAATGGTCCGGCTCACGCGCAGGATCTTGTCGTGAGCGCGGGCCGAGAGGCCGGTCTCTTCCATGGCCGCCTTCAGAAGCTGCTCCGCATCCTTCTCCAGTCGGCAGTAGCGGCGGATCTGCGGTGGAGTCATCTTGCCGTTGAGACGGGCCGGCTGGCGATCAAACCGTTCTTTCTGAATCGCGCGGGCCGTCACAACCTGTTCCCGCATCTGCTGGCTCGTCGTGCCGGTTTGTGTATCGGAAAGTTCGCGAAACGGGACCGGCGGAACTTCGATGTGAATATCAATCCGGTCGAGCAGCGGTCCGCTGATGCGCGCAAGATACCGTTCAATCTGCATGGGGTTGCAGTTGCACTGCCGGCGCGGGTCGCCACGGTAGCCGCAAGGGCAGGGATTCATCGCCGCGACGAGCATCAGGTTGGCTGGGAAGGTCACGCTGCCGATCGCTCGCGAAATTGTCACGCAGTTTTCTTCCAGAGGCTGCCGCAGCACTTCGAGTGTGCGTCGATTGAACTCCGGAAGCTCGTCGAGAAACAGCACCCCATGATGGGCGAGCGAGATTTCCCCCGGCGCAGGAGTGCTCCCGCCGCCGACGAGCCCCGCTTCGCTGATCGTATGATGCGGCGAACGAAACGGCCGCAGTAGAACGAGCGCCTGGTCCGGCGCAAGCCGTCCGACCGCGCTGTAGATGCGTGTCGTCTCCAGACTCTCATCGGCGGCAAGCGTCGGGAGTATGCTGCCGAGCCGCTGCGCAAGCAGCGTCTTGCCGGTGCCGGGCGATCCGATCATCAGGAGATGATGGCTGCCCGCGGCGGCAACGATCACGGCACGTTTCGCAGATTCCTGACCTTTGACATCGGCAAAGTCTATCGCGTAGTTGCCGAAGTCGCGGACCGCGTCCTGCCAGCTGAAGCGGACCGGTTCGAGGTTCAGATTGCCGGTGTAGAACCCGACCGCTTCCGCCAGCGAACCGACGGCGATGATCTCGATATATTCGACGACCGCCGCCTCGTGCGCATTGTCGACCGGCACAACAAGTCCGCGCTTCCCCTGCTCTTTCGCGGCGAGCGCCATCGAAAGCGCACCCTTGGCGCGCCGCACCGTCCCGTCGAGCGCAAGCTCCCCCACCGCTGCGTACTGATCGAAGCGCTCTGATTGCATCTGCCCGCTGGCGGTCAGCATTCCCAGCGCAATCGGAAGATCGAAGGACGACGCTTCCTTCGGCAGGTCGGCCGGCGATAAATTGATAACGATTCGATCAATCGGCCGGCTGTAGCCGCTGTTGACGAGCGCCCGTTCGATGCGATGCGTGCTTTCACGCACCGCCGCTTCCGCCAGGCCGACGAGGATCGTCTTCGGCATTGCGCCCGGGGAAATGTCGACCTCGACGTCGACCGGTTTCGCTTCAATTCCATAAAGGGAGAACGTGCACAGCTTGGCAAGCATCGACACATCATCCCGTAGGGTCTGAAGCCTGCTGGAAGCCTGAAACCGGTCCCAGCTCAGCGAAAATTGAAACGGTCGTTCATTGTGCGGCCTCGTTTCAATATCCGCAAGAACTTTGCGAAAAAGCAGGCGTTCTGCGGCCTTCCCGGGGGTGACGTTCAGTCGCATTCCGATTCCGAATCGACTAATCTGAAAGCGTCGGCGATCGTAGTCGCCGGTCCTGCTCAAGATGACGGGCCAGAATTTCCTGTTAGGCGATGCAAGTCGCGCTTCTCGACAACATCGAGGTAAACGAGCAATGAGAAGAGAACTGATTTCCTGTTGTGCAATCGCAGCCATGTTCGGGGCTGCAATGTTCGATACGGTCCAGGCGGAAGAAGGTTTCGGAAGCGTCACGGGCCAGTTCGTGCTCGAGGGAGCCGCTCCGGAATTGCCCGCTCTCGAAACCAAAGGAAAGGACGCACCGACCTGCCCGGCGGACAACGTCCCCGACGATTCGCTCGTCGTCGATCCCTCGTCGAAGGGTATCGCCAACATTCTGGTCTATCTCCGCGGCAAGGCAACGAAAATCCATCCGTCGCTGAAGGCGAGCAAAGAGAAGTCTCTCGAGTTCGATCAGAAGAACTGCCGCTTCTTCCCGCACGCGATGATCGTCCGGACAGATCAGGAAGTCCTGGTGAAATCGTCCGACAACATCTCACACAACACGCACACGAATCCGACGACGAACAACGCGGAAAACTTCTTTGTGCAGGCAAATGATCGCAAGGGACGAGCCGTTTCATTCAAGGCGGCCGAGCGAGTGCCGACACTCGTCAACTGCGACATCCACAGCTGGATGAAGGCTTACTGGATGGTGGTCGATCATCCGTATGCCGTCGTCACCGACAAGGACGGCAAGTTCAAAATCGATCTGCTGCCGGTCGGTGAACATGAATTCCGCGTCTGGCACGAACGGCCCGGTTACGTCACGGCCGGCGTGAAGACCGGCTTCAAGGTGAAGATCACGTCGAACGGAAACACCGATCTCGGAGTGATCAAGGTTCCCGTTGAGAAGCTGGAGAAAAAGTAGTCGTTGGGGACGTCACTCGGAGCCGGCGGTTCCAATTCAGCGGCCGACGGCTCCGTTCGATCCCTTCCCGAATCTGATGAGCGATTGCGGGCGGTTCCATGCGCCACCAGGTCGGCTTTCTGCTCCAACTCGCTGTCCTGAGTCTGCTGCCGATGCTGATTCTCTGGCAGCTGACGTACGGCTTTGAGCTGATCTGGATGCCGGCGCTGACCGTGGGGGGAATCGTCCTTTTCTGGATCGGCTATCGGCTTCGCGAGTCGTAGAAGATTCCGATGCAGCACACATTCCTCAGTGTCGAGAAGCCCATGGAACGCACTCCATGGGCTTTTGTTTTTGCGCTGCTGTTGTGCGCCACCGGTCGGCTCTTCGCTCAGGAGGGGGCAGAACTTCCGGAACGATTCCGTGAGTCGATCACTCTGGAGACGAGCCGCCAGGGATCAAGGCAATTCGCGAACATCTCGGAACACTCGCGGGCGGGACGATGGGACGCAGCGGCGGACGAACTCGCTCGGGTGATCGCGACGGACGGCGATGCCCTCGTCGCGGTTGCTCGCGGCAGATACCTCAACGTCCGCAGACATGCGAATCTGCTCGTCGCGACGTTCCCGCCCGAAGGCCGAACGGCATTCCGCAGACAGATGGATCCGCTCGTTCGCGGGCTGTTTGAAGAAGGCCGCGAAAAAGGAAATGTGACAGCTCTTCAGCGCGTGGTCCGCGATGGATTCGCGAGCAGCTTCGGGGATGACGCACTTCTCATTCTGGGGGAGAACGCGTTCGAGCAGAATGAAATTGCCCGCGCCCGAATGCTCTGGATGAAGATGCTTCCCGCGCCGATTGCGCTCTCGCCAGGCGATTCCTTACCTGTTCCCCGCTACCCCGATTCCGACACAGATCGCGCCGCCATCCTCGCGAGACTGATCCTCTGCAGTCTGCTCGAGGGAGATCGCGACCGTGCGGCATTGGAACTTTCCGCCTTTGCAAAACAGTACCCGGACGCCACAGGCACGCTGGCCGGGCGGACCGGCGTCCTCGCGGAGATAGTCCAGAAACTTCTCCAGGAATCCGTCGGATGGAGTTCCCCGTCTCCCGGCGAGCGGATGCAGACGTTTGCCGTGAACTCCCATCGCAGCGGAGTTCTGCCGGACGCAGTCGAGGTCGCTGCGCCGATCTGGTCGCGAACGATCGCCGATGATCCGTATCGTCCCAGGTCCGCGAAGTCGTTTCTTGAACAGCGCCCGCTCAGCACTTATCCGGTCACGTTCGACGAGATCGTCCTCATCAGCGATTCGCAGCAGGTGTTCGCTTACAAGATCCGGACCGGCGAACCGGCATGGGGAGGCGGGGAAAATGATTCCGCCGCCATCTATCCTGTTGCACCCGAGCCCCCTCGCCCATTGCCCGACGCACCGCTGATCGGCGTTCCGCAATACACGATGACGGTTGCCGAGGGACGGCTCTACGCACGGATGGGCTCCCCTGTAACCGGTCGGTCCGCCCAGGAACTTCGCCCGCAAGAGAACCATCTCGTTTGTCTCGATCTTGCGGAAGGGGAAGGAAAACTCGTCTGGCGGACCGATGCAGGCGAAAAACTTTCAGGATGGGCCTTCGAAGGATCACCGGTCGTTTCGAACGGGCGTCTTTTCGTCGCACTCCGCCAGGGGTTCCCCGAAACGCAAACCAACGTCGCTTGTCTCG
>JBFWWA010000130.1:0-9730 GCA_050246455.1 Planctomycetaceae bacterium | reverse complement strand
CTGGGTCCAGTCACGCGAACGCGAAGGGAGCCGGGTCGCAATGGTCGGGGACGGAGTGAATGATGCTCCGGCCCTGGCTGCGGCGAGTGTCGGCATCGCGCTCGGCGGCGTCGGCAGTGATATCGCGGCGGAAGCCGGCGATCTTGTCCTCATGGGAGACCCGATCCGACCGTTGCCCGGATTGCTGCGAATGTCCCGCCAGCTGGTTCGGAATATCCGGCAAAGCATCTTCCTGTTCGCATTCGGCATGAATTTCCTCGGAATGGCGTTGTGCGCGTGGGGAGTCTTGAGTCCCGTCGCCGGTGCGATATTTCACGAGTTTTCGTCGCTTGCGGTTATGTTGAATGCGATTCGATTGTTGTGGTTCGAGCGTTCGCACGAAACAGTGCTCGGGCGCGCGTCGGAGCTCATTGGACATCGAATCGACTCCGTCGTCGCGACTCTCGCGCCGGCTCGACTCGTCTTTCGATTGATCGATAACAGGTCGACAATCTTGCGTACGCTCCTGTTCGGTGCCGTTTGCGTCTGGTTCATCTCGGGGATTGTGGTCGTCCGGGAAGATGAACGGGCCGCAGTTACTCGCTGGGGCCGTTTTGAACAGAATCTCGCTCCCGGTCTCCACTGGCGCATGCCGTCGCCGATCGAGCGCGTGTTCCGGGAGTCGAATCAGGTACGCCGCATTGAGGTCGGATTCCGAAGCCCGACCAGGCGAACCAGCGAAACCCCCGGCTCTCAGCGATCCATCGAGTGGACGACGGAACATCGCGGCACCGGCTTTGAGGTCAGGCCGGATGAATCGCTGATGATGACGGGCAACGAAGTCCCGGTCGAGTTGACTGCAGAACTGCAATACCGTGTCACCGATCTTAAGAGCTTCCTGTACGCGACGGCCGAACCCGACGAGCTGCTGAGAGCGATTGTCGAAGGTGAGATCCGTGCGGTGGCGGCCGGTCAGTCGCTTGACGGCATCCTGACTGACGACCGTTCGCAGATCGAAAAAGTCTGTTTCGAGCGCATCCAGAATCGCGCAGCTCAATGGAACCTCGGGATCGAGCTCGGAGACCTGAATCTCCTCGACGTTCATCCCCCGCTTGCGGTTGTTCCCAACTATCGGGATGTCGCCGACGCGCTGGAGTCGCGTGAGCAACTCATCAACGAAGCCCAGGCGTACTACTCTGGAAAAGTTCTGTCAGCAGCGGGCGAGGATGCAATCGGGTTATTGAGTGCATCCGGACAGAAAAGCGATCGCCCGTCGAACACTGCGACCGCCGGAAGCATTGCAGACTGGAAGGTTACTCCTGAACTCTGGGAGCGATTGACGAAAGAATCCGCCGATGGCAGCTTCACGCTCGCCGGCGAGGCGGGAGCAATGATTCTTGCGGCCCGACAGGAGGGTACTGAACAGGTTCTTGCCGCGGAAGGTAGTGCTTCTCGCTTTCAGAGCTTGCTCGGTGCGTATCGCAAGGGGCCCTTGCTGACGAGTCTGCAGCTTTATTGGAAGACAATTGAGAATGCGCTCGTGTCCAGGCCGATCACGATCATCGATCCACAAACAGGAGGTCGACGGCACCTGCTTCTGTTCGGTCCGGACGAGCTCAAAGACATCCCGGCAGTTGCCAATCCGGCTGTGCAGCCGGCTGCTGTTGCACCTGAGCAAGGCAATCTCAACGAGAGCACCGGGACCGATCCACCCACAAGTCGCGTTGATGGCAACCCATGACGCTGAATTACTTTTCCGGTAAAGGACTGCCTGAAGCAACGATCCGAGAACGATTTTCCAATGGCTGATATTGAATCAAAAAATTCAGAGCCGGATCGCGTCGCCGTCAATTGGTCGCGACGCCTCACTGTTGTACTGCTTGTTGCGGCGTTCGCCTGGGTCGCTGCGACATCCGTTTTGCTCGTAGACGAAACGGAGTACGTCATCGTTTCTCGTCTGGGGCGAATCGTGGCGGTTTATGATTCTCCGGCATCAAAGGGATTGCAGTTCAAGCTGCCATGGCCCGTCGATATGGCGCGACGATTCGACCGCCGCCTGCAACTGTTTGACCCACCCGGCCGAGAGATCTTCACGCGTGATAAGAAGAACATCACGATCGGCACATACATCTGCTGGAGAATCGCGGAACCTTCGAACGAAGAGACGAGTGATTCGGAACGCCCCGTCGTGAAGTTTTACCGCGGGCTGGGAGACATCGAGACCGCCGAAGCGCGACTCGACAGTCGCGTCAGATCAATTCTCGGAACAGAAATTGGACAGCTCGAACTCAGCGGCCTGGTCAGCGCGGCCGATTCTGAATCAGGGCCCGCAGATGACAAGCCCGGGGCATTAGACAGTCTTTCGACCAGACTTCGCGAACGGGCTTCACAGCGGCCCGGTGAAGAGTCCGGGCTCAGGGAGCAATGGGGAATCGAGATCGTCGACGTCCGTGTCAAACGCCTGAATCTGCCGGATGGAAACCAGACTGCGGTCTTCGAGCGTATGAAGAGCGAACGAAAGAAAATTGCCGACCGCTACCGCAGCGCGGGAATGGCGGAGAATCGGATCATTCGCAGTCGCGCAGATCGCCAGTACAGTGAGGTCCTTTCCCGCGCCCGAGCGGAAGCGGAACGAATTCGCGGCAAGGCGGAAGCAGACTCCATTTCCATATTGAACACGGCACATTCTCAGGATCCGGAGTTCTATCGAATCCTGAGAAATCTCGACGCCTATAAGCGTCTGCTGAATGAGAAGACCACGCTCGTGCTCTCCGCATCGAGCAACTTGCTCAAATTGCTGACAGAGGGCGTTCCACAACAGCCGGGCACCTCCTCGTCACCGAGCGAAACGCCCTCGAGGCCTGCTCCCGGTCCCAGTGATCAGAGCGTTTCCGGTGTTCCTGGAGCGATACCGTGAGACGCTCGATTCCCGCCTTGATCTGCCTGCTCGTCGCGTACTTCGCGACCGGTTTCTTCGTCATTCAAGGGAATGAGAAGGGGCTGGTCCGTCGCTGGGGAAAGGCGCAGACGAATGGCGACGGAGAGCCGAACCTGCTGGCGGGAGGCCTGCATTACGATCTGCCCTGGCCGATCGCCCGCGTGGACCGAGTGAATCTCAACGAGGTTCGCACGTTGACGTTGGGGTCCATCGAATTGGACTCAAGCGAAGGGGGCGGTTTCCTGCGGTCCTTGAACTCGATTGAACAGGCGCAGTTCCTGACGGGCGACAAAAACATTCTGAACGTTCAGATCGGCGTCCAGTATCGTGTTTCCGAAAAGAAAGTACTCGACTATCTCTATCACTCTCAATCCCCTGAAAGGCACCTCGCCCTGCTTGCGGAATCGACAGCCGCGGATCTGATCGCTTCCAGCGGGGTCGATTTTGTTCATCCACTCGGACTGGGGGAGCTTCGCGAACGTCTTACATCGCGCGTGCGGCAATTATCGGTGGAACATCGGCTCGGAATCGAAATCGATGAAGTCGCCGTAAACGCGGTCTACCCTCCGGTGCTCGTGAAGGCATATTTCCTCGACGTGTCGAACGCCCGTGCCGACAAGGAGAATTACATTCAGACGGCGCGGGCCTTTGCCGAGCAGAAGCTGGCTGCTTCTCAGGCGGAACAGAAGCAGATTATCGACTCTGCAGAATCCTATCGCCGCGAGATTGTCGATCTGGCTGAAGGGGAAGCGGAGAGTTTCACACGTCTCGTCGCCGAATTGAAACGACAGGAAGCGGAAGGTCTTCACACATATGCCGAGGCGCGACAGATGGCTTTAAAGCGAAGATACCTCGACACCATGGAGGAAGTCCTCGGTAAGGTCGCGGGGAAAGTCTTTCTGGATTCGGGCCAGCCGGTCGATCTGACGATTCTCAAGAATCCCAAAGATTAGTGCCGAGCCCGTCCGTCAGGCGCCGGAAATCGTCGCGGCTGGCGATGATCTTCCATCCTCAGTATTCTTCGCTAACAGACGTGATGTTCCAGAGCTGATGAAACACTTCGGACAGGAAGCCGGATCGATGGCTGATGAATTTGAAACAGCAGGCCCGCCACTCAAGGAACTCTCCAAGGGGCAGCGTCGGGTGCTTGGCGTGCTTCTGGAAAAGGCCTTCACCACTCCGGAAGCGTACCCGTTGACGCCCAAAGGTCTGACGACGGGCTGCAATCAGAAGAACAATCGCCAGCCGCTGACAAACTACAGCGAGGACGACGTGCTCCAGTATGTCGATGAGCTGCGCGAGCTGGGCCTTGTCGCGGTTGTTCATACAGAATCCGGACGCACTGAGCGTTACCGTCATTACATGCGAAAGCGCTATCAGTTCACCGAGGCGCAGCTTGCGATCATTACGGAACTGCTGTTGCGTGGTCGGCAATCTGTCGGAGACCTGCGTGCCCGTGCGAGCCGCATGACTCCGATCGATTCACTCGACGATCTGAGGGCCGCGCTTCAGGGCTTGCAGGCTCTCAATCTCGTACAGGCCGACGGACCGCTCGATCGGCGCGGCGTAGAGGTTGATCACAACCTCTACCAGGCGCGAGAAGGAAACGTTCTGGCTTATCGTGAAGCGGCGGAGGAATCGACGGAATCGGCTGATGACTCCAGTCCGTCTCCGCCCATCCGGCCCGCCGAACCTGTGAAGTCGCAGCCGACGTCATCTGCGAGTCACGTCTCGGCTGACCATGTGAATGCATTGGAGAACTCCATCAATCAACTTCGCAGCCAGAACGCCTCGCTGGCCGGCGATGTGGAAGCATTGAAGGAAGAACTCGGCAGACTTTCCGGAATCGTCGGCCAGCTGCAGCGCGATCTGGGGGGATAAGTCTTCAGGAAAGAGCGGCTGAAGGTCGAATTGCTTCCACCACGCGGGTTTGACAGAATGCATCCAGCGAATCGCGCACTCTCTTGGTGCGATCTCTTTCCGCCACTCCTGGATGTGCGGCTATCTCATGTTCCGCAACCGTCGGCGACGCGCGGCGAGTATTGCCGCGTTACTGATTGCCTCAATCATGCTGGCAGAACCAACTGCCCAGCAGGCCGAGGAACGATCAGCGAGCGACGTGAAAGATACGCTTGGCCATTCGGCACAATTGCGATCGGACCGAAACGCCGAAGTTCTGCTTGATTCCGCGAAGGATCACATCGCGAACCGAAGATTCGACGCTGCTGTCGATGCCCTCGAACGTGTGATCTCGACGGCAGATCCAAACTGCTTTCTCGCCCGGCCGAATGGCCGTTATGTGCCGGTGTGGATTCAAGCGAATCAATTGCTCGCTTCTGTTCCGGAGAAGCACCGAGAGCGATGGGAAGCACTCTCTGAACCGGCGATTGGTGCGTTGATCCGTCAGGCCTCCGCTGCCGGAGACGCGGTTCATCTCGCTGCAGTATCCGGTCGATACGAGTCGCTGGCCGTTGGCCGAGACGGGCTTCGCACGGCGGCCGCCCTCTTTTTCGATCGCGGCAGATTCGAAGAGGCTGCGACGCTCTATCGCCGGCTTGCGGAAGGTCCGTTTGCCGATGCGGAAACCCGAGCGTCGGCGATTGCTCAACTCGCGGCCGCATGGAGCCGCCACGGCGACTTGAGTCATGCCCGTTCATGGTTTCGCGAGCATCAGGAAGTGATTGCGGCAGGTACCGTCCGAACGGAAGGTCGATCGGTCCGGCTGAGCGAATGGCTTCGGGCGAATACTCCTGCCGTTTTCGAAGAGGAACTCGCGCAGCTTGCGCAGCGCAGCTTGATCGATTCAGCAGGACCCGTACTCCGTCGTTCGCAATCAAAATGGAAGAGCTCGCTGGTCGGTGTGCCTGAACTTGAGGATTTCGTGCGAGATTCACTCGCGACCTGGCGAAGCCAGGGAGTCTCGATTCTGGGCAGTCCTCAGCCGCTCAGCGTGGGGGAACTTCTGGTCACGCGAAGCCTGGATGACCTCATTGCATTCAACGCGTCGAACGGAGACGTCGTATGGAAGAAGTCGATCGGAAGTCTTCTCGCACAGATCAGGGACGAGCCCGCGCGCCTTGAGAATGATCGAACTGCGCGTCTCTATTCGGAAGCAATCTGCGAGCGACTGCTCGTGGATCGAGTGCAGGGGTCGGTTTATGCGGACGGCGAGTGCGTGTTCGGAATTGTCGAGACGAGTGCGCCGGACGAGACAGAATATTCGATGCGATTCGGCCGCCGCGGCGGTCGAGATCGACTTGTCCGCATGGCGACGAATCGGCTTGTTGCCTGGAATGCCGCAGACGGTGCGGAGATCTGGAGTTCGGAGACCGGCACAGAGGATCAAGCCGCAGCAGAAGCCGTGGCGGAGCGGCGGGTCTTTTTTCACGGGCCTGTGGTCCCCTATGGCAATTCAATTCTTTGCATCGCAAATATTGATAACGAGATTTCACTCATTGCATTGAATGCGAAGACCGGGAAACGCGAATGGTTGACGCCATTGGCCGACGTGCCGCGCGCGCCGTCGACGGATCGACGGCATCAAAGACTTCGTTGTCCGATAGCGATTGCAGATGGTACTGCGGTTTGTTGCACCTCAGCGGGTGCAATCGTTGCTGTCGATCTGGCGACTCGAACTCCGAAATGGGCTTTTCGATATGAACGGAACGATGCGCCGCGAATGCGGCTCGTTGCACCCGGACGCTGGACGCCGGAACGGCGCATCGGCTGGTGGGATGGGTGGCAGGCCGAAACCGCGGTTGCGACGGGCCGTTCGGCCTTCATTGCGACGGCCGAGTCGAATCATCTGCGGGCGTTCTCTTTGAGTGACGGCCACCTGCTGTGGGAACGGCCGCGGGAGGATGGTCTGTACGTTGCCGGCGTTGTCAGCGATCGTTTGGTCATCGTCGGAACGGAACGTATCACAGCCGTCGATTGCAAGCATGGCAACGATATCTGGACGACGAGTATCGATTCTCCAGCCGGCCTGGGAGTCTTCCTTGGTTCTTCCTACATCCTTCCAACGACAAGTCGAAACATCCTCGAAATTCGATTGACGGATGGGCTCGCAAGTTCCACGTATGCTCCCCTGCCCGAGCCTCTCGGCAATCTCATCATGCACCGCGGGGGAATGATCGCTCAGACTCCCGAGCGAATCGTACGTATGGAAGGGGGCAATGCGGAGAGATCCGACGCATCCTCCGAACCGCCGACGGACGACAGTTCATCGCTGATTGAATTCGCAATGGCAGAACGCGATGCAGGAAGATTCGAATCCGCGATTCAGAGTCTGGACGCCCTTGAGTCCGATGAACTGACCGACGAGTCTCGCAAACTGTTGCGAGGAATCCTGATTCTGCAGGTGCGACATGACCCGCCGACAGTGTCAAAACTTCAGCAGCGAATTGAATCACTCAGCCAGAGCCCCACGGAAACTTTCGAAGGACGGCTTGCCGCTGCCAACGCGTTTCAAAAAAGCGGCTCTCCCGCCGATGCGGTCGATCTGTACGTTCGAGCTTTGAAGTCTCTCGGTTCGCACCGGGATGCCGATGAGTACGTATTCCCCTCTGAAGTCGGTTCCGCCGAACGGGTGCGCGGAGATCGATTCATCCGTGGACAACTATTGGACCTGATTGCCGGGGCGAAACCGGATCAAGTCGCAGAACTCCTCCAGCGCTTCGAAAAACATCTCAAGGCAGCGGAAACTGGTCCAGATCCACATTTATACGACAGCCTGATCGTGAACCTTCCGAAGTGGAGCACCGGGAGTCCGAAGCAGCGCGACGAATGGCGGCCGAGCGGCGAGAGTTTTATCGAAGCGCAATTGCGATTGATCGAGGCGTCCCGAAGCGGCTTGCCTCGCCAGCAGATGGCTTCGCTCCGGAAGCTGGTGCAGCTCTTTGAGACTCACCGGTATCCGAATGACGCCATGGCTTACCGCAGTCAATTGTTTGAGCGATTTGGGAAGATTCCGGCAGAAGACCAGGACGCGTCCGCACCTTCTGAAACGGAAGAAGGCAGCGCACCTCGACTTCCTTCATCCCGTGCTGGTCGCATCGATCCGTGGGGACCTGAAGATCCAAAAGTTACCGAAGTGGATGCACAAGACCGGGAACTCGATTTCGTGGCGTTACCGGTCAACACGGATCGAGGAGCACTTTTCGATCGAATCAGCGTCTCGATTGATGAGCAGGGATCGCAGCTTCGGTTTCAAGGCGACGAGTTTCACACCGCCTGGCAAGTCGCGTTGCCGGAAACACGGTCCTCGTTTCGCGCCCTGGCCCCTTTGTGTAAGGGATGGGGAATCGGTCATTTACTGATCCTGCGGCTCGGTTCCGAACTTCTCGCATGTACTGTTCTCAATGACCGCGGCGAGCCTGAAGCGAAGGTCCTTTGGCATCTCAATATCGCGGCAGGCGCGGAGAACCGATGGGACCGTAACGAACTGGAATACCAGGTCGCAAGGATCGGCTTCGGGCCTGATCGATTGACGATCAGCGACGCATTCTTGTGGCCGACCGGCGAAGTCGGACCAGTGCGTCCCGGCTATCTGTGTTACCGGCGTCAGGGGAATTTCATTGCGATTGATCCGTTGACCGGAAGCGAGCTCTGGCGGCGGGCGATCATCAGTCGCGACGCAATGATTACCGGTGACGACGAAAACATTTTCGTGCTTTCGACAAGGAACCGTCCCGTCACGGTTCTGCGTGCCGTCGATGGGATGCGTATCGGAAGTCGCGATGGAATTCCAGCCGGGTGCGACCTGCTTCAGCTGAGCGAAGGGAAAGCGCTTGTCGAGACCCGGGAGAAACGTCGATCTCTCAAGCAGATCGAACTGCTGACGGGACGAACATTGTGGGAGCGTTCACTGGCGGAAAGCGCCATTCCGTTCGCTATGGAGGGATATCTGACCGGGCTGATCGAATCGGATGGGCGGGTCACCTTCATTCGCACAGAAACGGGACTCGAGTCCGGTACGATGCTCGTGACGGTGCCGAACCGTCTCGCCGCAGTTCACGTGGGAAGCGATGACCGCCGTTTCTATCTGGCATTCTCCGAGCCCGTAGTGCCCCCCGTCGGCCAGAGATGGAATGCGGACCGGTTGGAGCTTCGGAGTCCAACGGTGGACGGCACCTTGGTGGCCGTCGATCGCCAAACTCTTCAGAGGCTCTGGGCCAGGCCGCTGCGTTACGCGTCCTTTTTACTGGATGTACCGCCGGAAGTCCCGTTTTTGGTCCTGAGTTCTCGACGATACCGAGCCGTCGAGGGGGACGAGAATCGCTCGTTCCCTGAACTGCTGACGACTTGCCTGGATAAGCAGACTGGCCGGGAAATTGTTGTGAACCAGCAGTCGAGCCTTTCTCGCGGCGGGTTTCCGACGATCGAGACCCGCCCCGACGACAAGGTCATCGAAATCGGGCTGCCGTCAAAAACTTTGCGGCTGCAATACCCCCGCTGACCCGTTGCCGTGCGGCTGCTTCTGGACCAATTCGACAAGGCCCAGGGGGCACAAGTCCGGTTGCCCTTCGCAGCCAACCCATATCCATTACAATCTGGGGCGGGCCGGGCGATGCTCCGCCGCAGAAGCCGGGCCGTCTCAGTTTCCCCGATTTGAACCTCACGCCGACGACGAGAATCGGCGTAGGAATGCCAATAGGCCTCATCTCCGCACAAGGGTACCGGAATGTCACGTAACTGCAGCTGGTTGTTGATCCTATGTCTTGTTTTGGCGGGATGCTCAGGTTCTGGAGAGTCGTCAGGGCAAGAGACCGCAGGGGAGCTTGAGGCGACAACTCAAGTACCACCGACGCAGGC